>CAMWRO010000017.1 GCA_947176615.1 uncultured Porphyromonadaceae bacterium | reverse complement strand
CTGTTCCTTGCCGGTCGCTTTATCCTTGGCCGACACGTTGAGTATGCCGTTGGAGTCGATTTCAAAGGTGACTTCGATCTGCTGTATGCCACGGGGAGCGGGTGCGATTCCGTCGAGGTGGAATTTGCCGAGGGTCTTGTCATCCTTGGCCATAGGACGCTCGCCCTGAAGGACGTGGATTTCAACCGAAGGCTGGTTGTCGGCTGCGGTCGAGAATGTCTCGCTCTTGCGCACGGGGATGGTGGTGTTGGCCTCGATAAGTTTGGTCATTACGCCGCCGAGGGTTTCGATACCCACTGACAGGGGCACAACGTCGAGAAGGAGCACGTCCTTGACATCGCCTGAGAGGACACCGCCCTGAATTGCTGCGCCTACGGCTACGACTTCGTCGGGGTTTACACCCTTGGAGGGAGCTTTGCCGAAGAATTTCTCTACAACCTGCTGGATGGCGGGGATACGGGTAGAACCGCCGACGAGGATTACTTTGTCAATATCCTTGGCGGTCATGCCTGCGTCCTTGAGAGCCTGCTCGCAGGGCTTGATTGTCGCCTGAATGAGCTTGTCGGCGAGCTGCTCGAATTTTGCACGGGTCAGAGTCTTTACAAGGTGCTTCGGAATACCGTTGACCGGCATGATGTAGGGGAGGTTGATTTCGGTCGAGGTAGTGCTCGACAGTTCAATCTTGGCCTTTTCGGCAGCTTCTTTAAGACGCTGGAGTGCCATCGGATCCTGACGCAGGTCGATGCCTTCCTCTTTCTGGAACTCGTCGGCAAGCCAGTCGATGATGACGTGGTCAAAGTCGTCACCGCCGAGGTGGGTGTCACCGTTGGTCGACTTGACTTCAAACACACCGTCGCCAAGTTCAAGGATGGAGATATCGAATGTACCGCCGCCGAGGTCGAATACGGCGATTTTCTGGTCTTTGTCTGACTTGTCAAGGCCATAGGCAAGGGCAGCAGCAGTCGGTTCGTTGACGATACGCTTAACGGTCAGACCTGCGATTTCGCCTGCCTCCTTGGTTGCTTGACGCTGAGAGTCGTTAAAGTAGGCGGGAACGGTGATGACGGCTTCGGTAACTGACTGTCCGAGGTAGTCTTCGGCGGTTTTCTTCATTTTCTGAAGAATCATTGCCGAGATTTCCTGAGGAGTGTATTCGCGGCCGTCGATGTCGACGCGGGGTGTATTGTTGTCAGAGCGGACAACCTTGTAGGGCATGCGCTCGATTTCTTTTTCAACCTGATTGTAAGTCTCGCCCATGAAACGCTTGATAGAGTAGATGGTGCGTTTCGGGTTGGTGATAGCCTGACGCTTGGCGGGGTCGCCCACCTTGCGCTCGCCGCCGTCGACAAATGCTACAATCGACGGGGTTGTGTTGCGGCCTTCGCTGTTAGGGATAACGACGGGGTCGTTTCCTTCAAGTACTGCGACGCAGGAATTGGTGGTTCCAAGGTCAATACCGATAATCTTTCCCATAATTCTATAGTTTTATTTTGTTTTTAATTATTAAATTCTGTTTTCATGTCGCGCCGGTACCGATTGGGGCCGGTCGGCGGTCGTAAATGAAACAAATTTGATGCCAAAAATGTTGAGATTTTTGTAAAATATTGTCTTTTAATTTATTGGGGTGTGCCGGATACTGACGCGGGCGCCATTTTTTCTGCCATTATGACCGACATGACATGACACAATTTCATCGACACGGCAGCCGGAAAAGCTGTCACACCGGGTGGAAATTTTCTGTTTTTTGCCACGGAGATGAGCGGTTTTTTTCTTTTTGTGGGTTGAAAACCCGAGAATTATGGTTAAATTTGCAACGAGAAATAGTGTGCCGTGGTGGGCGCAGACCGGCGCGGCATGTTATGGCTTACATTTATTACAGTAAAATTTAACAATCATTTTTCAATATTTTTTATCATGGATATCTCTCATATCGAGCACATTGGGATTGCAGTTCCCAATCTTGAAGAAGCCATCGCGTTCTATGAAAACGTTATGGGCCTTAAATGTTTTGCCATTGAAGAAGTAGAAGATCAGAAAGTGCGTACCGCATTTTTCAAGGTCGGCCAGACCAAGATTGAGCTTCTCGAAGGAACCGCTCCCGAGAGCGCGATTTCGAAATTTATCGCCAACAACGGCGGCCGCGGCGGCATCCAGCACGTTGCGTTTGCTATCGAGGACGGTGTTGCCAACGCACTCGCCGAGGTTGAGGAAAAAGGCGCCCGCCTGATTGACAAGGCTCCCCGCAAGGGTGCCGAGGGTCTTAACATCGCGTTCCTCCATCCCAAGTCGACTTGCGGAACCCTGATTGAGCTTTGCGAGGATCCCAACAAGTGATAACATTACACATTATTATATAGTACCCATCACAGTCATCAACGGGACGGCCTTGTCGTTCCATTGACTATATGATTAAAAAAATGAGCAATCAACTTGAAAAAGTAAAAGAGCTTATCGCATTGCGCGAAGAAGCCCGTATCGGAGGCGGCGAAAAGGCCATCCAGAAACAACACGATAAAGGAAAATATACAGCCCGCGAGCGCATCGCCCAGTTGCTTGACGAGGGATCGTTTGAGGAAATCGACATGTTTGTGCGCCATCGCTGCTACAACTTCGGTCAGGAAAAGAAAAGTTTTCTCGGTGACGGTGTTGTGACCGGCTACGGTACAATTGAAGGACGTCTCGTCTATGTCTTCGCTCAGGATTTCACCGTCTTCGGCGGTTCTCTCAGCGAGACAATGGCATTGAAAATCTGCAAAATCATGGATATGGCCATGAAGATGGGAGCACCCGTCATCGGCCTTAACGACTCGGGCGGCGCGCGCATCCAAGAGGGTATCAACGCTCTTGCCGGTTATGCCGAAATTTTCCAGCGCAACATCCTTGCCTCGGGTGTGATTCCCCAGATTTCGGGCATTCTCGGCCCGTGTGCCGGCGGTGCGGTATATTCTCCCGCGCTCACTGACTTCACCATCATGACCAAGGGCATCTCCTACATGTTCCTCACCGGTCCGAAGGTAGTGAAGACCGTTACCGGCGAAGATGTGACTCAGGAGGCTCTCGGCGGTGCTCAGGTTCACTCGCAGAAGAGCGGTGTGGCCCATTTCGCAGCCGAGGATGGCGAGGAAGCTCTGAAGATTATCCGCAAGCTGTTCAGCTACATTCCCCAGAACAACCTCGAAGAACCCCCGTTGGTTGAATGCAACGACCCCATCGACCGTCTCGAAGACTCGCTCAACGAGATTATCCCCGACTCGGCCAACCGTCCATATGACATGTATGAGGTCATCGGTGCTATCGTCGACAATGGCGAGTTCCTCGAAGTGCAGCGCGACTATGCCAAGAACATCATCGTCGGTTTCGCCCGTTTCAACGGCCAAGCCGTGGGTATCGTGGCCAACCAGCCCAAATATCTTGCCGGCGTGCTTGACAGCAACGCCTCGCGCAAGGGTGCCCGCTTCGTGCGTTTCTGCGACGCGTTCAACATTCCCCTCGTAACCCTCGTCGATGTTCCCGGATTCCTTCCCGGCACAGGACAGGAGTACAACGGTGTCATCCTCCACGGTGCCAAACTTCTCTATGCCTTCGGCGAGGCAACCGTGCCCAAGGTTACCGTTACCCTGCGCAAGAGCTACGGCGGCAGCCACATCGTGATGAGCTGCAAGCAGCTGCGCGGCGACATGAACTATGCATGGCCCACCGCCGAAATCGCCGTGATGGGCGCCGACGGCGCTGTCGAAGTCCTCTATGCCCGTGAGGCTAAGGAATCAGCCGATCCCGCCAAGGTTCTCGCCGAGAAGAAAGAGGAATACAACAAGTTGTTCTGCAACCCCTATAATGCGGCCCGTTACGGCTATATCGACGATGTCATCGAGCCCCGCAACACCCGTTTCCGCATTATCCGCGCCCTGCAGCAGCTTGCCACCAAGAAGGTTGTCAACCCTGCCAAGAAACACGGCAACATTCCTCTCTAAAGATTTCGAGAGGGGCGGGGCAGTGGCGTGAATCCCGGCACTGTCCCCGCCTATAATAAAATATTTTCCAAATCATTTAATTGAGACAAGTTTTGAAAAAGAAATTATTTCTATTGCTTGTTGTCGTAACGGCATGCGTCACCGCCGTGTCGGCTCAGGGCCGCCGCGGCCTCCGCATCAACGAGGTAATGGTGGTCAACGACTCCAGCGTGGTTGACGACTTCGGTCAGCGCCATGCTTGGGTCGAGCTTTACAACTCGACGTTTGCACCCCTCGAAATATCGAGCGTGTTTCTCACCAACGATAAAGACAACAACAAAAAATATCCTGTTCCCCTCGGTGACGTCAACACCGAGATTCCGGCGCGCCAGCATGTGCTTTTCTGGGCCGACGGCCAGCCCAATAAGGGAACTTTCCACATGAATTTCACCCTTACTCCCGGCGAAGACAACTACATCGCGATTTATGATGCCAACGGTCTCTCGCTGATTGACGAAGTCGTGGTACCCGCTTCGCTTAAACCCGGGCAGTCCTATGCCCGCAAGGTTGACGGCGAGGGTGGCACTGACGCTGATGCATGGGAAGTGCGTGACGGCTCGGGACAATACTACATAACCCCGTCAAGCAACAACGTCATCAAGGACACCAACGGCAAGGTAGAAATGTTTGCCGAGCAGGATGAAAACGGTTTCGGTATGGCCGTGATGGCGATGGGCGTCGTGTTTACCGCCCTTCTGCTTCTCAGCCTCTGTTTCTACATCATCAGCAAGATTGGCGAAGGTGTGTCGCGCAAGAACAAAGTCAAGACTGTCACCGCCCATCTCGACGAGGTTCATGACTCTCACAAGGACCATGACTCGGGCGAGGCTATCGCGGCAATCGTCATGGCTCTCCACGAGCACCTTGACGCTCATGACCGCGAGTCGACAGTGTTGACAATCAACAAGGTCCGTCGCGCTTATTCTCCGTGGAACTCAAAGATTTACAGCCTTCGCGAGCTTCCCCGTCGTTAAATTAAACCATTGACTACATCATTAAACAGCTAAGAAATGAAAGAGTATAAATATAAAATTAACGGAAACACTTACAAGGTCGCAGTCGGTGACATTGACAATAACGTCGCGCAGGTTGAGGTCAACGGTGTTCCTTATCGCGTAGAACTCGACAAGGCCGCTAAGCCTGTCACCATTGTCAACGCGCCCCGTCCTTCGGCCGCACCCCGCACTCAGAGCGGCGAGCGTGTCATCGCCAAACCCGCAGCCGCATCGGCCGGCGGATACGAGGTCAAGGCTCCCCTCCCCGGCGTGGTGGTCTCTATCGCCGTTAAGGTCGGCGACACAGTCAAGGCGGCCGATACCGTTGCCGTGCTTGAGGCTATGAAGATGGAAAATGCCATCCACGCCGGTAAAGACGGCAAGGTGGCCGGCATCAGTGTTAATCCCGGTGACTCGGTTCTTGAAGGCGCTACCATCCTGACAATCGAGTAATTCCCGGCAGTCATAATCATTTATTCATCTGAAAAATAACGATTGACCTATGACTTTCGGTGATTTTATCCTTCAGAACCTTCAGGAATTCTGGCATCTGACAGGTTTCTATAACGCCACATGGGAGCATCTGGTGATGCTCGCTGTCGGCCTGTTCTTCATCTGGCTTGCTATCAAGAAGAACTTCGAGCCCATGCTCCTTGTCCCCATCGGATTCGGTATCCTCATCGGCAACATCCCCTTCAACGGCTCGGCCGGTCTCGAAGTGGGCATCTATGAGGAAGGCTCGGTTCTCAATATCCTCTACAACGGTGTGAGTGCCGGATGGTATCCCCCGCTGATTTTCCTCGGTATCGGCGCCATGACCGACTTCTCGGCTCTTATCGCCAATCCCAAGCTCATGCTCATCGGCGCGGCCGCCCAGTTTGGCATCTTCGGTGCCTACATGGTCGCACTCCTTCTCGGTTTTGCCCCCGATCAGGCCGGTGCAATCGCCATCATCGGCGGTGCTGACGGCCCCACGGCTATCTTCCTTTCATCCAAGCTCGCTCCCAACCTCATGGGTGCAATCGCCGTGTCGGCTTATTCCTACATGGCCCTTGTCCCCGTAATCCAGCCGCCTATCATGCGCCTGTTCACCACCAAGAAGGAGCGACTCATCAAGATGAAGCCTGCCCGTGCCGTCTCGCAGAACGAGAAAATCATCTTCCCGATTGTGGGTATGATTCTTACCTGCTTTGTGGTTCCTTCGGGTATTCCGCTGCTCGGTATGCTTTTCTTCGGCAACCTGCTCCGTGAGTGCGGTGTGACCAACCGTCTTGCCAAGACCGCATCCAATGCCCTGACCGACATCGTGACCATCCTCCTCGGCATGACCGTGGGCGCGTCCACTCAGGCATCTGAATTCCTTACTTCCGAGACCATCCGCATCTTCCTTCTCGGCTTTATGGCGTTCATTATCGCTTCGACCAGCGGCGTGCTCTTTGTCAAGCTGTTCAATCTCGTGCTCCCCAAGGAGAAGAAAATCAACCCCCTCATCGGCAATGCCGGCGTTTCGGCCGTGCCCATGTCGGCCCGTATCTCCAATAACCTCGGGCTTGAGTATGATCCGTCCAACTACTTGCTGATGCACGCAATGGGTCCCAACGTGGCCGGTGTCATCGGCTCGGCTGTGGCAGCAGGTGTCCTTCTCGGATTCCTTGCCTAAACCCTATTTCGACTTTGAAACGTCTTGCCACGAGGATGCTCGTGGCAATGACGTTTCTTTTTTACCTGACGTTGAACATTTTTTTAGATACTTTTGTTAGAATTAGTGAGCGATGCGATAAGCTGATTACCTCTTTAACCAAAATTTCTCAAAAACTCTTTCTCAACAACCTCTTAACTGTCGCACCGCACTAACCATCCTGATTCCGCTTTTTCACAGGGGAATCTCTCAAAATACCTTGTTATGGTAACCAAGAAAGTCATTGATACACTTTACCGTCAGTTCTCCCGGCCTCCGCAGTCGGTTGACGAACTCAATGTCGGACTGCTTTTTGACAGTGCGGTCGAGAATCATGGGATTTTCCTTGACGAGAATTTCCTCTATATCGGAAGCGTCGAGCCGTCGTCGCCATTTTCGATGATTCCGCTTAACCGTATCAACGCGATTGTGGAATTTGACAGCGTCATTGCGATTGTGCTGCATTCTTCCATATTGTTTCTTGATAAAGAGAGTGACGATGTGAACATTCATGTCAAGATGGAGAAACCGTCACTTTGGGAACGGATGAAAATGTTTTTTCTGCCGTCACCCTCCGAGGAGGATTTTCCCGATGTGAACATTGATACTGACCCAAATCGAGATCTGGCATCTGATGGACGCTAACTCTGCTGATTCACAAGGAATTTTTAACCGTGTCGCACGTCTGACCGGTTTAGACGGCCTTGATGCCATAGGCCGTGCCCGTGTCATTGTTTTCGGGGTCGGAGGCGTGGGGTCTTGGACTGCCGAGGCTCTTGTCAGGTCAGGCATCACCGACCTTACGATTGTCGACGCCGACCGAGTGGCGCTGTCCAATGTCAATCGCCAGATGCCCGCGACAACTTCCACCGTGGGGCGTGTAAAGGTCGATGTGGTCAGGGAACGGCTGCTCGACATCAATCCCCGTGCCCGTATTACGGCAATACATGATTATTATAACGCTGAGACAGCGTCAAGTTATGACCTGTCGCAATATGACTATGTCATCGATGCGATAGATTCCCTTGCCGACAAGGCCCTTCTGATTCTCAACGCTACTTCTCTCGGTTGCGGCGTGAGGCTGTTTTCGTCGATGGGCGCGGCATTGAAGATGGATCCGTCGCGCATAGATGTGGCCGAGTTCTGGAAAGTCACAGGCTGTCCCCTCGCGGCCGCGCTGCGCCGCCGGTTTAAGAAAACCGGGCAGATGCCGAGGCGCAAATTCAAGTGTGTCTATTCGCCCGAGCTTCTGCGCAACGACCCCGCCGCGTCGCTTATGGACGACCCGACAGGGGCAATGACATTCAACAAGGCCGTTACCAACGGTGCCCTTGTCCACATCACCGCCATTTTCGGTTTCACTCTCGCCTCCCTTGTCATCCGTGACATCCTCGGCCGTAAATAGTCAGCTTTTTCGGGCGAGACGGGCGCGGATACGGGATAGAGTTTCAGGCTTTACATTTAGATACTGGGCTATATATTTGACCGGCACCCGCGTCATAATCTCGGGACGGGTCTTTACGAGCGACTCATACCGGCTTGCCGCATCATTGCTGCCGATCCACACATAACGCCGTTCAAGAACATATACTTGGTCAAGCAACGCCCGGCTCCACCACCTCAATAAATCATCTTCGGTTTCAAGCAGACGGTTGAAATCGGCATATTTTATTGTGTTGGTTCTGAATTTGTGTCTTTTTGTTTTGCTGAGTCTTTATTTAGTGACTTATGTCATTGTCTTGTCGCGATAAATCGCGGTGCTCGGACAAACCGGTTTGCTTTCGACGGTATTGCGTGGAGGTGTTGTGCTATATAATGTGCAGAGACTTGGCGCGGTGGCACGCTTCGACTGAGTTTTTGACTTGCAGTTTTGCGAGGATTTCCTGCCGGTGTCGGCTGACGGTATTGCGGCTGATGCACAATGAGGCAGCAATCTCGTTGCTTGTCTTGCCGTTATCGATAAGGGCAAGGACTTGTTTTTCTCGCTTTGACAGGATGCTGTTGTCGGCGGTCGTTGTCAGTTCCTCTTTAATCCCTGTGACGGAGTTGACGGCCATGCTGCGGCATGGAAGTTCGGCAACAAGAGGCTCGTAGATACATACGGCAAATCTCACCGAGTCGCTGTGCTCGTCATGGATATAATACATGCGGTGCTGTACGTTAACCGTTTTGCCGCTTTGCGCCTTGAATCTCAGCCGGGAAATGAGGTATAGATTGCCGCGTTGTTTTTGGGGATGTTGTCGCAGATAATGCAGAAATCTCAACTCGGCGAGGAATTTTTCCTCGCGCTCATCTTCAGTCATCAATCCGAGAATCTCTTTCTCCCAGATAGTGTCTTCGGTCAGGCAGCATTTGATTCCCAGTTCATCGGCAAACCGTCCTGCGAAAATCCTGTTGAAACGGTTGCGTAAATCACTGACGATGACAATGCTCTGTTCTATCATAGCCAAGCTTTTGGCGTATGCCACGACAAAATCGTAATCTGATTCGGTCTCATCAAAATCCTGATTCCGCAGAATGCTGTCAAGTTCGTGAAATTTGCTCATGCCTTTAAAAATGGTTATTTATAGTCATTGCTCTTTCATTAGCGCGTGCCTAACTTTGCAAAGTTATTAAATCTAAGCAAGTAGACAATGAAAAAAATAATCATTATCGCTATCGCGGCACTTTTAGGGAAAATGGCAGGCGCGCAGACGCTTGAAAAGATGAATTGGTTCAATGAGCCTGAGAAATGGGAAATATCGTCGGGGACACTTACAATGGATGTCACTCCGCACAGTGATTATTGGCGCATATCCCACTATGGTTTTACTGTTGATGACGCACCGTTTTATTATGCGGAATACGGGGGCGAGTTTGAGGCCAAAGTCAAAATTTCGGGCGATTATAAAGTGAGGTTTGACCAAGCCGGGATGATGATACGCCTTGACCATGAGAATTATATCAAGACAGGCATAGAGTTTGTCGATGGGAAATATAATCTCAGCACCGTGGTCACGCATCACACTTCAGACTGGAGCGTCATAGCTCTCGACCATCCTGTCGATGCAATCTGGATTAAGGCCGTGCGCCGTCTTGACGCGGTTGAGATATTCTATTCATTTGACGACAAGGAATACACGATGATGCGTAACGCATGGATGGAAGCGTGTCATCCCGTGAAAATCGGCATGTTTGCCGCCTGTCCCGACGGAGACGGGTTCAAAGCCACCTTCTCCAATTTCACCGTCAAGCACCTCCCCGACAAAGTCCGCACCGATTGGCTCAAAAACAATGCCGAGTAATCTCAGGTAAAATGGGCACGTCAGAATAGATGATGGGTTGATTGGATTTGTCTTTGTCGGGGAATTTTAGTAAATTTGCGGGAGATTGAGAAAATGTACCCCTACTATGGCAATTGACGATAATTCACCACAAGATATGTTTGACCCGGAGCTGGTCGATGACTTGAACAGCGCCGAGCGTGACCCTAATTATAGCGAGGATGACATCAAGACCCTTGACTGGAAGGAGCACATCAGGCGGCGACCGGGTATGTATATCGGCAAGTTGGGCGACGGTTCCAATTTTGACGACGGAATTTATGTGCTTATCAAGGAGGTGCTCGACAATGCTATTGACGAGTTCATGATGGGTTTCGGCAAGCAGATTGCCGTAGATGTCGTCGAGGAGACGGTGACGGTGCGTGACTATGGCCGTGGCATTCCGCTCGGAAAGCTCGTGGATGCGTCGTCTAAGATGAACACCGGCGGTAAATATGACTCCAAGGCTTTCAAGAAGTCGGTGGGTCTGAACGGTGTGGGTATAAAGGCGGTGAATGCGCTGTCGACCGAGTTTTTTATCTCCAGTATACGCGACGGTCAGAAAAAGAGTGTTCTTTACCGTTGCGGCGAAGTCGTTGAGGAGAGCGACGTTGTCCCGACCGACGAGCCGGGGGGAACGCTTGTGCGTTTCACGGCCGACCCGTCGATTTTCAGGGACTATCGTTACCGTGACGAGTTCATCGTCCCGATGTTGAAGAATTATACATATCTCAACACCGGCCTTGCCATCGTTTTTAACGGGAAACGTTATATATCGCGAAACGGTTTGCTCGACCTGTTGCGCGACAACATGACCAAGGAGCCGCTTTACCCGCCGATTCATCTGAAAGGGGAGGACATAGAAATCACGCTGACCCATATCGACCAGTATGGCGAGGAGTATTATACATTTGTCAACGGTCAGCACACGACACAGGGCGG
Organism: uncultured Porphyromonadaceae bacterium; assembly: GCA_947176615.1. GTDB lineage: Bacteria > Bacteroidota > Bacteroidia > Bacteroidales > Muribaculaceae > Duncaniella. The sequence continues at coordinate 11,677 of CAMWRO010000017.1, read as the reverse complement.
CACTCACCTGACGGCGTTCAAGGAGGCTGTGTCGCGCACGATGAAGGATTATTTTGACCGAAATTTCGAGTATTCCGATATCCGCAACGGCATGGTTGCCGCGCTGTCAATCAAGGTCGAGGAGCCGGTGTTCGAGTCACAGACCAAGACCAAGCTCGGCTCGCGCGACATGGGGCCAGACGGTCCGACTGTGGCGAAGTTTATCGGTGACTTTATAAAGAAAGAGCTTGACAATTACCTCCACCGCAATCTCGACGTGGCTGCAATCATCCTGAAAAAGGTGCAGGACAGCGAGCGGGAGCGCAAGGCGATGGCGGGTGTCACGAAACTTGCCCGCGAGAAGGCCAAGAAGGTCAATCTGCACAATAAGAAGCTGCTTGACTGTCGCGTTCATCTCAACGACCCGAAGGGTGACGAGGAGAAGAAACTCGCCTCGTCGATATTCATCACCGAGGGTGACTCGGCTGCCGGGTCAATCACAAAAATCCGCAACGTGGAGACACAGGCTGTGTTCTCGTTGCGAGGCAAGCCGAAAAACTCTTACGGACTGACTCAGAAAATTGTCTATGAAAATGACGAGTTCAACCTGTTGCAGGCCGCGCTCAATATCGAGGAGGGAATCGACGGGTTGCGTTATAACAATGTGATAATCGCGACCGATGCCGATGTCGACGGTATGCACATCCGCTTGCTGTTGCTGACATTCTTCCTTCAGTTCTTCCCCGACATGATCAAGAAGGGGCACCTCTATGTGTTGCAGACACCGCTGTTCCGTGTGCGCAACCGCAAGACATCGAAACGAGGGAGCAAGTCGGGAGCCGGGAATGCGGAGACTTACTATTGCTACTCGGACGAGGAGCGTATCGCAGCCATCAGCAAGCTGGGTGATAATGCCGAGATTACCCGATTCAAAGGTCTTGGCGAGATTTCGCCCGAGGAATTCCGCGGGTTTATCGGGCCCGACATGCGTGTGGACCGCGTTGCGCTACGCAAGGAGGATGCCGTGGCCGAGCTGCTGGAGTTCTATATGGGTAAAAACACCCCCGACCGACAGAATTTTATCATTGAAAACCTTGTTGTCGAAGATGACTCGCAGATTTCCTGACGCAGATGAGCGCATAGCTTTGTTTCCCGGCAGTTTCAATCCGTTCACTCTCGGGCACAAGTCACTCGTTGACCGTGCGCTGCCGCTTTTTGACAAGGTGGTTATAGCTATCGGGTATAACAGCGAGAAATGTGCCGCCGATGATGCCGCGCTGACAGCCCGTCTCGATTCCATTCGCGCCGTCTATGCCGATGAGCCGCGTGTGGAGGTCACGGCCTATGCGGGCCTTACAGTCGATGCCTGCCGTAAATGTGGTGCCCGATGGATGTTGCGCGGGGTGCGGTCGGTGGTCGACTTTGAATATGAACGCACACTTGCCGATGTCAACCGCCGCATTTCGGGCATTGAGACAGTCATTCTTTACACGTTGCCCGAGTATGCGTCGATAAGTTCTTCAATAGTGAGGGAACTCGGGCGTTACGGATATGCCACCGACGAATTTTTGCCATGATAAGGTAACAGACCGGGGCGGTGAATCGTTATATTAATATGGTTTAAGGTTTGGGTTTAAAGTTTAAGTTTGCTGTTTGGGTTTAAAGTTTGGACTCACCTTTTCTTCACTTGACACACATCACGAACAGATTTAGAATTATGAAAAAAATATTTTCGCTATTATTTGTCATCCCTGCCGTCTTGGCAACTGTGGCTGTGGCTCAGAGCCGCGAGATGACGCCGGTGCGCAAATTGCAGTATGCCGAACAGATTATTGAGAATTTCTATGTCGACACCCCCGACACGACCAAACTGGTCGAGGATGCCATCGTGGCGATGCTCAAAGACCTTGACCCACACTCGACCTATACCAACGCCGAGGAAACCCGCGAGCTGACCGAGCCGCTCGAAGGCGGATTCTCGGGTATCGGCATCCGTTTCCAAGTTCTCAACGACACGCTGTCGGTCATCGAGGCTATATCGGGTGGGCCGTCGGAACAGGCCGGAATCATGGCCGGTGACAAAATCATCGCGTGCAATGACACCGTTATAGCCGGTGTCAAGAAGAAAAACAGTGAGATTATGAAGATTCTGCGCGGGCCTCGCGGCACGGTGGCCAATCTCAAAGTAGTGCGCAAGAACACGCCCGAGCCGATTGATTTCCGCATCGTGCGCGAGGATATACCTATATATAGTGTCGATGCCTCGTTCATGATTGACAAAAATACCGGCTATATCCGCATCGCTCGTTTTGCCGAATCAACAACCCGCGAGGTTGAGGATGCAATGAAGTCGTTGAAAAAGAAGGGAATGAAAAATCTCATCATTGACCTCACCGACAACGGCGGTGGTTATCTGCGTCCCGCCTACGAGATTTCCAACATGTTCCTGCGCAAGGGGGACCGGCTGGTCTATACCGAGTCGCCGCGTGCAGGACGTCACGATTATGTGGCCGAGACTGACGGAAGTTTCCTTGACGGCAAGGTGGTGCTGATGGTCAACCAGTTTTCGGCATCGGCATCCGAAATCCTGTCGGGCGCGATGCAGGACAACGACCGCGCCGCAATCGTTGGGCGCCGCACGTTTGGCAAAGGGCTTGTGCAGCGTCCTTTCCCGTTCCCCGACGGGTCGATGATGCGCCTGACCGTTTCGCGTTACTATACCCCTTCGGGCCGCTGTATTCAGAAACCCTATGCCGACGGCGACGATGACAACTACCGTCATGACATGGACAACCGTCTTGCCTCAGGCGAATTTATGAGTGCCGACAGCATTCATCTCAATGATTCGTTGCGTTATTACACGCTGCGCAATCATCGTCCGGTATATGGCGGGGGTGGTATCATGCCTGACCGCTTTGTGGCGATTGACACAACGTTTTATACAACTTATTACCGAGACCTTGTGGCCAAGGGTATTGTCAACCGTTTCTGTTTCGACTATGTCGACGACAACCGCGCGGCATTGAAGAAAAAGTATAAGAATGCCGACAAGTTTATCGAAGAGTTTGCGGTCACTGAAGACATGATGCAGAATCTGATTGAGTTCGGGGAGAAAGAAGGGGTTGAATACAAGGCCGACCAATATGCTGTTTCCCGTGAATATCTGACGACGGTTGTAAAGGCGCTTATCGGTCGCGACCTCTATGATCAGGCGACATACTTCCGCGTCGCAAACAGTCTGAATCCGATTTATCGGGCGGCGCTCGATGTCATGAACACTGATGGTGTTTATGACAGATTGCTGTCCGGACAAAAGTAAGACAGATACATATACATACAATTTATATAATCTCCCCGGAAAAGCCACATTGCCGTTCCGGGGAGATTTTTGCATTATTTAACGCTTGAAAAACGGGAAGAAGGGGGATGTTGTGTTTTGTACAATAAGGGTAGCGGGTTACGGTCTCGTTCATGTATCGGAAAATGTTATGGAATAAGGGATTTAGGGATGGTTAGAGTAGGGGAGTCTCGGGCAGGCCGTTTCTTATTGTAACAATTACAACAACGCGGTCAGTCTTATTGTAGATAGTATGAAAACTAAAAACGTCAGATATAATGTTTTATAACATATTTTTTATTTGCACGGATGGATAAAACATTTGTATATTTGCAGCATAAAACTTACCCTTAAGTGACTGACATGAATACCTCACCGGCACCATTGGCCAACAATCATATCTCAATAGACTGCGCTGTAATCGGATTTGACGGCGCAGAGCTGAAGGTCTTGCTGGTCAAGCGTACCGGTAGCGAGGATGGCATGGAATACCACGACATGAAACTCCCCGGCAGTCTTATTTACCGTGACGAGGACCTTGACGATGCGGCATCGCGTGTGCTGACCGAGTTGACGGGCCTTGACGGAATAGGACTGACGCAGTTCAAGGCTTACGGTTCAAATAACCGCACGAAGAATCCGCGCGACGTTTTGTGGCTTGCGCGGGCGCAGAAGGCTCATGTGGAGCGCATTGTCACCATAGCCTATTTTGCGCTCGTAAAGCTCGACAAGGTGCTTGAGAGGGCGGTCGAATCGTTCTCGGCAGTGTGGGTGCCGGTGGGCAGTGTCGGCGAGCTTGCATTTGACCACAATCAGATTGTGGCCGACGCGATGGTGGCCATAGTCAGGGAGACGGAGAATAACCGCGAGCTGCTTTTTGACCTTCTTCCCAAGAAGTTCACGGCGTCGCAGTTGCGCGCGTTGCACGAGTCGCTCTACGGCAAGCCGCTCGATGTGAGAAACTTTCACAAGAAAATCGCCCAGATGCCCTATGTCGTCCCGCTCGACGAGCGGCAGAAAGGTGTCGCTCACCGGGCAGCACGGTTCTACAAATTTGACCGGAAACTGTACAACAATATACGCTAAGCATAATCACGATTATTTCACGCTTTTATTAACCAATATATAAAGATGTATTTATTAGGATATGACATAGGCAGCTCGTCGGTAAAAGCGAGCCTTGTGGATGCCGAAACCGGCAAGACGGTTTCGTCGGACTTCTACCCCAAGACTGAGGCTGAGATAATCTCGGTTAAACCCGGGTGGGCCGAGCAGCGTCCCGAGCAATGGTGGGACTGCTTGAAAAATGTAACAGCATCGGTGCTTGCCGAGTCGGGGATTGATTCAGCCGACATCAAGGCCATCGGAATTTCTTACCAGATGCACGGCCTCGTGCTTGTCGACAAGAATCATAACGCATTGCGTCCCGCCATCATCTGGTGTGATTCCCGTGCGGTTCCCTACGGCGAAAAGGCTTTTGACGCAATCGGTGATGAAAAATGTCTCAGTCACCTGCTCAACTCTCCCGGCAATTTCACTGCCGCCAAGCTCGCTTGGGTCAAGGAGAACGAGCCTGAGACCTTTGAGAAAATCTACAAGATAATGCTTCCCGGCGATTACATCGCCATGCGTCTGACCGACCGTATCTGCACCACCGAGTCGGGTCTCTCCGAGGGAATGTTCTGGGATTTCAAGGAGAACCGTGTGGCCGGCTTCCTGCTGGAATATTTCGGATTTTCCGAGGATGTCATTCCCGAAATCGTGCCGACATTCTCCATTCAGGGCCGCGTGACAGCAGCCGTCGCCGCCGAGCTCGGTCTTGCCGAGGGTACACCGGTCTCTTACCGTGCGGGCGACCAGCCCAACAACGCATTGTCGCTCAACGTGTTCAACCCGGGCGAAATCGCATCGACCGCCGGAACGTCGGGCGTTGTCTATGGCGTCAACGGCGAGGTCAGCTATGACAAGCTTTCGCGTGTCAACACATTTGCCCACGTCAACCATACCGCCGAAAATCCCCGTCTTGGTATCCTTGCCTGCATCAACGGCACGGGCATCCTGAACTCGTGGATCAAGCGCACGGTCGCTCCCGAGGGAATCTCTTACGCCGAAATGAACGACGTGGCCGCACAGGCGCCTATCGGTTGTGCCGGAGTGTCGGTAATCCCATTTGGCAACGGGGCCGAGCGCGTGCTTCAGAACCGCGAAGTCGGCTGCTCGATTCACGGTGTGAATTTCCTGACCCACAACAAAAGCCACATAATCCGTGCGGCACAGGAGGGAATCGTGTTCTCATTCATGTATTGCATGGAAATCATGCAGGCTCTCGGAATGGATATCCGCAAAATCCGCGCCGGACACGCCAACATGTTTCTCAGTCCGTTGTTCCGCAACACACTTGCCGGAGTCAGCGGGGCGACAATCGAGCTTTACAATACCGACGGCTCGGTTGGTGCGGCCAAGGGTGCCGGAATGGGTGCCGGAATCTATCGCGACAACAACGAGGCATTTGCCTCGCTTGAGAAAATCGAGATTATCGAGCCTGTTGTCGCCGACGAAGGTGCCTACCGCGATGCCTATGCGCTGTGGAAACAACGACTTGAACAAATTATAAACAACAAATAAGAAAATAAAAACTAATTATTAAAACTCAATTAATTATGGCAGTTAAAGAATATTTTCCCACGATAGGAAAAATCAAATTTGAAGGCAAGGACAGCAAGAATCCTATGGCTTACCGCTACTATGACGCTGAAAAAATCGTTCTCGGCAAGCCGATGAAGGAATGGCTCAAGTTTGCCATGGCATGGTGGCACACTCTTTGCGCTGAAGGCGGTGACCAGTTTGGCACAGGCACAAAGAAGTTCCCTTGGAACGAGGCTCCCGACGCAATGACCGCAGCCAAGCAGCGTGCCGACGCCGGTTTTGAAATCATGCAGAAACTGGGTATCGAATATTTCTGCTTCCATGACACCGACCTTATCGGTGACCTTACCGACATCGCTGACTACGAAAAGCGCATGCAGGAGATTACCGCTTATCTCAAAGAACTCATGGACAAGACCGGCATCAAGAACCTGTGGGGTACTGCCAACGTATTCGGCAACGGCCGCTATATGAACGGTGCCGCTACCAACCCCGACTTTGATGTTGTTGCCCGCGCTGCCGTGCAGATCAAGAACGCTATCGACGCAACCATCGCCCTCGGCGGTTCCAACTATGTGTTCTGGGGTGGCCGCGAAGGTTACATGAGCCTTCTGAACACTGACCAGAAGCGTGAAAAAGAGCATCTCGCAACCATGCTCCGCATGGCCCGCGACTATGCCCGCGCCAAAGGTTTCACCGGCACATTCCTTATCGAACCGAAGCCCATGGAACCCTCTAAGCATCAGTATGACGTTGACACCGAGACTGTTGTCGGTTTCTTGAAAGCTCATGGCCTTGACAAGGACTTCAAGGTGAACATCGAGGTTAACCACGCAACTCTCGCCGGTCACACTTTTGAACACGAACTCGCTGTCGCTGTCGACAACGGAATGCTCGGTTCTATCGACGCTAACCGCGGTGACTATCAGAACGGCTGGGATACCGACCAGTTCCCCATCGACAACTTTGAACTCACTCAGGCCATGATGCAGATTATCCGCAACGGCGGTCTCGGAAACGGCGGTACCAACTTCGATGCCAAGACCCGTCGCAACTCTACTGACCCCGAGGATATCTTCATCGCCCACATCGCCGGTATGGATGCTATGGCCCGCGCTCTCGAATGTGCTGCCGCCATTCTGACCGAATCGCCCTATAACGAAATGCTCCGCGAGCGTTACGCTTCGTTTGACGGAGGCGAAGGCAAGAAGTTTGAAGATGGCCAGCTTACTCTTGAAGATGTTGTTGCCTATGCCAAGACTCAGGGTGAACCCAAGGTGACTTCAGGAAAGCAGGAGCTCTACGAGGCAATCGTTGCAATGTATTGCTAATCTGACTTTTACCCTATAAAACTATTCAGGTGGCAGCAGGCGGGCGTCTGTTGCCACCTTTCCCCGTATTTTTAAGACACTTGTCACATTCTTCTTATCTTCCCTAATATTTATCATGGAATATCCTAAAAACGGTAGTCGCCTCTACCTCTTTTCGATAGTCTTGGTCGCAGTGCTCGGCGGCCTTCTTTTCGGTTATGATACCGCTGTTATCTCGGGAGCCGAAAAAGGACTACAGGCATTCTTCCTCGGAGCTAAAGATTTTACATATACCGATACAATTCACGGTATCACCTCGTCGAGCGCGCTGCTCGGCTGTATCATAGGCAGTGCGCTGTCAGGATTCTGTGCGTCGTTCTTTGGCCGCAAAAAATCACTTATGATTGCCGGAGTGTTCTTTTTCCTGTCGGCGCTCGGTTCCTACTATCCCGAATTTGCCTTCTATGAGTATGGCAAACCCTCATTCAGCCTTCTGATTGCGTTCAACATCTACCGTGTCATCGGCGGTATCGGCGTTGGTCTCGCCTCGGCCATCTGCCCGATGTATATTGCCGAGGTTTCCCCCTCTAACATTCGCGGCACACTCGTGTCGTGGAACCAGTTTGCCATTATCTTCGGCCAGCTTGTCGTTTACTTTGTCAACTTCCTCATTCTCGGCGAACACACCCAGCCTGTGATTGAAAAAATCGGCGAGGCGGTGTATCAGGTTCATTCATCGTCTGACCCGTGGACCATCTCCACCGGCTGGCGTTACATGTTTGGTTCCGAGGCTTTTGTCGCCGGATTGTTCACTATCCTTGTGTTCTTCGTGCCCGAGTCGCCGCGTTATCTTGTGCTGACCGGTCGTGACGATGCGGCGATGAGTGTTTTGTCCCACATCAACGGCTATGACAAGGCCCGCGAAATCCTCAACCAGATTAAATCGACAGCGGCTGAAAAGAGCGAGAAACTTTTCTCTTTCGGTATCATGGTCATCTTTGTCGGCGTCATGCTTTCGGTGTTCCAGCAGGCTGTCGGCATCAATGCCGTTCTCTACTATGCTCCGCGCATTTTCGAGTCGATGAACATGGGCAACCCGATGGTTCAGACTGTGATTATGGGCATTGTCAATATCGCCTTTACGCTCGTCGCTGTGTTTACTGTTGAAAAAATCGGCCGCAAACCCCTTCTCATCTGGGGATCTATCGGCATGGCAGTCGGCGCGTTTGGCGTAGCCGTTTCCAATATCGTCACCGTTGCGCCCATTGTGCCTGTTGTGTCAATCATGGTCTACTCCGCTTCGTTCATGTTCTCTTGGGGTCCCATCTGCTGGGTGCTTATTTCCGAGATTTTCCCCAACACCATCCGCAGCTCGGCTGTGGCTATCGCCGTCGCTTTCCAGTGGATTTTCAACTTCATCGTATCGTCGACATTTGTCCCCATGTACAACATGAGTGCCGGTGATCTTGGCGACCGTTTCGGCCACGTCTTTGTCTACGCCCTCTATGGCATCATCTGCGTTCTCGCCGCATGGTTTGTAGCGGCTCTCGTCCCCGAAACCAAGGGCAAGACTCTTGAAGACATGACTAATCTTTGGCGCAACCGCAATAAAAAAGCCTGATTGCAGTTATTGTAATAAAACCTCATTTCTCCTCTCTCCTTACTATTTATCACGTTTTCAAATCTATAGTAACTAATGGCAAAATTTGATAAAATTGCCGTTTTGGAGCGCATGGGCTCCACCGGCATGGTACCTGTTTTTTATCACAAAGATCCGGAAGTGGCCAAGCAGGTCGTAAAGGCTTGCTACGATGGTGGCGTGCGCGCGTTTGAGTTCACTAACCGTGGCGACTTTGCCCACGAGGTTTTTGAATCGGTTGTGAAATATGCCGCTGTCGAGTGTCCCGACATGGCTATCGGTGTCGGCTCTGTGGTCGATCCTGCCACGGCGGCTCTGTTTATACAGCTCGGCGCATGTTTCGTTGTCGGCCCGCTCTTTAACCCTGAGGTCTCCAAAGTGTGCAATCGCCGGTGTGTCCCCTATACCCCCGGTTGCGGGACAGTCAGTGAAATCGGTGCCGCTCAGGAAACCGGCTGCGATCTTTGCAAGGTGTTCCCCGGCGATGTCCTCGGCCCGAAATTTGTCAAAGGTCTGATGGCTCCCATGCCTTGGTCGAAACTTATGGTGACCGGCGGTGTCGAGCCTACCCGTGAAAACATTCAGTCGTGGTTCTCGGCCGGAGTATTCTGTGTCGGCATGGGCTCGAAACTGTTTCCCAAAGACCGCGTTGCCGCCGGCGACTGGCAGTATGTTACCGACAAGTGCCGCGAAGCTCTTTCTTATGTCGCAGAAGCCCGCAAACAATAATAGCTATGGAAAAAACGTGGCGTTGGTTTGGTCCCAACGATAAAATAACCCTATCGATGCTCCGTCAGATTGGCGTAGAGGGCATCGTTACAGCCCTGCACCATATTCCCAACGGGGAAGTATGGTCGCTCGACGAAGTGCTGAAGATGAAAAATTTCATCGAAACGGCCGGTCTGCGTTGGAGCGTGGTCGAAAGTCTCCCCGTTTCCGAATCGATCAAGTATGGTGGTCCTGACCGCGACGAGCTTATCGACCGCTACATTGAGTCGCTTGAAAATCTCGGAAAAGCCGGGGTGAAAACTGTCTGCTACAACTTCATGCCGGTTCTCGACTGGGCGCGCACCGATTTGGAATATCCTAACCCCGACGGGACATCCAATCTATATTTCAACCGTGGCGAGTTTGCCTATTTCGACATCCACATCCTCAAGCGCGAAAACGCTGCGGCTGATTATGATGCCGAAACACTTGCCCGCGTCGAGGAATTGAAGAAAACCATGACTCCCGAAGGGGAAAACCGTCTCGTTGACAATATTATCGTAAAGACTCAGGGATTTGTCAACGGAAACATTTCGGAAAATGACCTGAACCCCGTTCAGAAGTTCCGTGACCTTCTCGGTCTATATAAAGGAATAGATGCCGACAAGCTGCGCGAAAACATGGTCTACTTCCTTCGTCGCATCATGCCGGTCTGCAACAAATGGGACATTAACATGTGTGTTCACCCCGACGATCCTCCCATGCCCATCCTCGGTCTCCCGCGAATCGTTACATGCGATGCCGACATAGAGGCGTTTCTTGATGCAGTGCCGGATTCCCACAACGGTCTGACGTTCTGTGCCGGGTCTCTTAGTGCCGGTGCCCATAACGATATCCCTGCATTGGCCCGCAAATATGCGTCACGCACCCATTTTGTGCATGCCCGCATCTGTAACGTGCTACCCAATGGCGATTTCAAGGAATCAACCCACCTTGACCCGCGCCTCATTGATGCCATCGCCACTTTTGAGCGTGAGCGTCCCGGTGAGCCCATGCGCGTTGACCATGCCCCCCTCATGCTTGGCGACGAGAAAATGGGCTACAATGCCGGATATTCTTTCCACGGACGTATGCTCGCCCTCGGAATGGTGTCGGGCATCATGGCCGCATTAAAAACTATATAATCTATAATTAAAGAGCTGCTTATTCCATGAATACTTTGTTTTCGATAAAAGATCAAGTTGTCGTAATAACCGGAGGAACCGGTGTGCTCGGCAGCTGTATAGGTGAATATCTTGCTTCCGAGGGTGCCCATGTCGTTCTCATGGGACGTCGCCGTGACGAGGGTGACGCAATCGTTGAACGTATCCGCAAGGCGGGTGGCGACGCGATGTTTCTCGTCACTGATGTCATGAACCCTGAAATCGTGCAGGCCAACTGTGACGAAGTTCTTGCACGTTACGGACGCGTCGATGCCCTTCTGAATGCAGCCGGAGGAAATATGCCCGGTGCGACAATCGCCCCGACCGGAACGATTTTTGACATCAAGGTCGAAGATTTCGAGCGAGTGCTCAATGTCAACCTTACCGGAACAGTAATACCCACTCAGATATTCCTGCGCCCGATGGTCGAGGCCGGGCGAGGCTCCATTGTCAACTTCTCATCAATGGCCGCATTCCGGCCCATGACGCGAGTTCTGGGTTATGCCGCAGCCAAGGCCGGTATTTCTAATTTCACTGCGTTCCTTGCCAACGAAGTCGCAACCAAGTTCACTCCGGCCATCCGTGTCAATGCGATTGCACCCGGATTTTTCCTCACTAATCAGAACCGCGCCCTTCTCACCAATCCTGACGGGTCTCTTACCGAGCGCGGGGCCGATGTCATCCGTCAGACACCCTTCAAGCGTTTCGGCAAGCCTGAAGAACTCTGCGGAACTATTCACTACCTCATTTCCGAGGCATCTACATTCGTTACCGGCACAGTCGCTGTAGTCGATGGCGGTTTCAACGCCTTCGCGATGTAGTAAAATAAGAAGGATGTAATATAATAAAGTAAAGT
>CAMWRO010000016.1 GCA_947176615.1 uncultured Porphyromonadaceae bacterium | reverse complement strand
CGAGTAGCCGCTGCCGAGGGAGTCAATCATTGCTGTTGCCCGGGAGAGGGGCATTGCCATGCAGGCGGTGGCAAGCGCGTCGGCTATGGCGCAGGAGGGAGCGATGACCGTGGCCGAGAGTGTCTCGGAGGTGGCGGGACGGCCTGTGCGCGGGTCAATGGTGTGCCACACCCGCTCTCCGCTTTCGGTAATGCGGTAATTCCGGTAGTTTCCCGATGTGGCCACTGCCGCTGACGGGACAGCGGCAGTCTGCGGGGAGATGACAGTCATGCGCGAGTGGGTGACCGAAGTGTCGTTGCTGACAGGCGCGTCAATCATTATGCGCCATGCCTCCCCACGGGGATTTGTGCCGCGCATCGCGATTTCGCCGCCGATTTCCACGAGGTAGTCGCTGCACCCGTTGCGGTGAAGCATTTCGGCGACAAGGTCAACGCCGTAGCCCTTGGTGATGGCGCTGAAATTGAACTGTGTGGCTGCGTGTTTCTTTGCGATAGTCCCGTCGGGGAGCAACCGGCACGAGTCGATTCCCACCAGTGAGGCCGCACTGTCAATTTCGGCTTGGAGCGGCTCGCGGCCTGTGTTTTTCCATCCGAAACCCCACAGGTCGACCAGCGGCGAAACCGTGGGGTCAAACATTCCGTCACTTGCAGCGTTTATTTTTTGAGACATAATGAAGACCCGTCTTACGAGCGAGTCGGTCATGGCTGTCTCGCCACGGTTTATGCGTGAGATGGTGGATGAATCGTTGAACGGCGACAGAGACATCTCGACCTGTTTCATGACGGCGCGGATGGAGTCGCCGAGTGGACGGTTACACCGGTAGACGATGCGGAACGTGGTGTTCCACACTCCACCTTCGCTGACTTGATAGTCGGCTTGACGGCTGCACCCGCCCCAGATGAGCGAAAACAAGAGCAGTATTGCGGCTGAAAAAGAAAAATTGCGCATAACCATAAATTTTTTGTCAAAATTAGTGAATTTTATTGATGAATTTACTATATTTGCTACATGGAGTAATTAAAAATTTACGCTAACCCCTTAACAAGATTATCTATGAAAATTTCGTATCTCTTTCTCGCTCCCGGCTTTGAGGAAGTCGAGGCTTTGACGGTTGTTGATATCATGCGTCGGGCCGGCCTTGATGTCAAGACGGTCTCGATTCTTGACCAGCAGTATGTTGTGACCGGCGCGCATGGCATTCAGGTGGCTGCCGACCTGTTGATGCCCGAGGTCGAGACCGAATTGGCCGAATGGCTTATTATTCCCGGCGGGATGCCCGGTGCGACTAACTGCGCCGCTTGTTCCCCGCTTACTTCCATGCTTGTTGACCATTATAAGAAAGGTGGGAAAATCGCTGCTATCTGCGCCGCACCGGCGGTTGTGCTTGCTCCTCTGGGAATCTTTGTCGGCAAAGAGGCCACCTGCTATCCCGGATTTGAGAATGCACTCAGCAAGGGCGGGATGGCGGCTAAGGGTGACCGTGTGGTCTCGCTGCCGCAGTTGATTACAGCCAACGGACCCGCGTCGGCAATGGCGTTTGCCCTCTCGATTGTCAGCAGTTCCTGCGGACAGGGCGTGGCCGAAGATGTGGCGGCCGGTCTGCTTTATAAATAGAGGGTGTTTCATAACAATGCGGCGTTAAAATCGACAGACTTATGATTTTAACGCCGCATTTTTTGTTCCTAAATTTCTGCAAGCCGGTGCAGTAGGGCCTCAAGACTGTCTTCTTTGCTGAGGCCGAGCTTTATGCGCAATCTGTACCGGGCCGTGATAAGTGATTTGTATTCAATTCGCATCACTCGCGAAATCTGGCGGTTGTCCATCCCCATGACTATGTATTTGGCAAGCCGTATCTGGTTTTCAGAAAGGTTGGATGAAATCTCAAGCAGGCGCTGGGTGAAATTGGGGTGAATCCGTGCATATACTTTCTGGAATGATTCAAGCTCGTCATGATTGTTAAGCTGTGCTTTTAACGCGCTGCACACGCGCTGGCCGTCGGCGTGGAGGATTCGTCCTTCATCCATCAGTTGGGTGATTGTCTTGACAGTCGTGTCGATTGCGTTTTCGTTTTCCTTGACCACCAGCAACGATGATGCAAGCTGCAGCTGGTTGCGGGTCAACTGGAGGTCTGACTCTATTTTGGCCACCCGCAGATTGCTGTGGCGCCGGAGAAGAATCACGATTATCGTCATTGCGACAAAGAGCAGCACGACAATCAGACTCGCATATAGAATGCGGTCATGAAGCTGGGCCTTCATCGCCGCATTCCGGTTCTCGTTGATTTTGTGCTGAGTCAATTTTTTTATAATCTCGTTCCAAGAGTTTTTTTGAGAAATGGAGTCTTGCAGCGCAAGGCTCTTGTTGAGATACATGACGGCGCTGTCGAGACGGTTTTCCAGTTGAAGTATGGACGCGTAATTGCGGTATATTTCCAGTGTGTACTCGGGAAGCATCGCCGGGGTCATTGTTTTTATTGCCGTGCGTGACAATCGTGCTGCCGAGTCGGGAAACAGGCCGTTGTTTATCAGTTCTGCCGAGATGATACATTTATAGTAGGCTACGGAGTTTTCATAACCCGGTTTGCCTTTGACAAGGTCATGGGCCTCGTCGATATATTTTATGTCGTTATGCGCTGCATACAGGTTGTGGAGGACTATCGTCAGCAACACGGTGTCGTTCTTGGCGGCGGCATATGTGTGCAGGTCGGCCATTATGCTGTCGTGAAGTGCCGGGTTGATCTGCTTGTTGGCCTGAGCGACAGACAGCAGCAGTTTCTTTTCCCACTGTTCCAGTCCGAGTTGCCTGAACATCAGTCGGCTGCGGTCAAAGTAGGATATTGCGGTCAGAGAATCCCCGAGGTTGAGATGCACAAGCCCGATGTTGTTTAGTGCACCCGCGGCGGTAAGTGTATCGTTGAATGCGGTAGCTTCGTTGAGAGTGCGGATGTTGTCATAATATTTTTCTTCAAGCGAGCGTGGTCTGATTTTGTTTTGCAGATAGCGCAATCGGAACATGTCATATGGGTGAGCTGTCGAATCTGCCCCATAAGCGTCAAGCGCTTTTTCGATTTCGTTCTGTGCCTTTGACTTCCACCCTTCGGTATAAGGGCCGACATAATCATAGTAGCGCGCCATGAAAAGTGCGGCTCGGGCGGTTTTGATGCGGCACGACGTGTCGTTGTCGGCCAGCATGGCCAGTCGGTATGTCAGATGACGCAGTGTGTCGATGCCGTCATCTGACGCATATGCGATTTCGATGTCTCTGACAGCTTTGTCAAATTCCGGGTCAACCGGACTCCACAATGAAAAAGTGTCCCTGTTGCCTGCGGGAGAACAGGCTGCCAGAAAAACAAATGTGAAAATTATCGAGAATAATTTGTGCATGTGCAAAGATAGCTAAATATCTCGAAATAAATATCATAAAAAGGTGTCTATTTTTTGTCTATATGGATATTTTTGTGATTATTTCCTTAAAAATTATCTTTGCTACAGTTTTCAATCAGTACTTTTATGAAGCAAATTCTATTTACAGTTTCAGCATTGGCGATTGCCATATCATCGATGGCAGCGCGTCCGATGGTAATGCCCGCCCCCAAGGGTAATTCCATCTATGGAGTGGTTGACGAGCAGCGTGGCGGTAAGACTGTCATGAATGCTCCCGTTAATGGCAAGGCGTTGACTCTTGACGATCTTCTTGCCGATCCCGAAGGTACGGTTTTCAGCGGTCCGTATGATTCCGAGACAGCCGCTTTTTCCGGTTTCCAGAATTCGGATCAGGGACGCCCTCAGAATGCGTCAAAGTATTACCAGTATTACAGCGGATGTCCCTACTCGATTAACGCTGTGCGTGTTGTCGGCATGTTCAATTACTGGGACGAGGTTGACTATGATTGGTATATGTGTGGCGACCGTCCCGGATATGACGAAAACTACAACATGACCAATCCCGTAATCTTTGAAGTGTCATTCTACCGCATCGGTGACGACGGCATGCCCGGAGAATGTGTTTACACCAAGAATATTCCCCTGAAAGGACGTTATGTAGGTGCGATCTACGGCATGGAAGGCAATCAGGGTCCCCTGATGGAATTCATAGCCGATCTCGGCGAGGAGGTCAAGCTCGAAACCGGCTACATGTCGTTCAGTGCCGCCAAATTGGACGGTGAGACCCCCTCGTGCTGGTTCTCGCTGTTTACCGCAACAAGTTCTTTCGGCTATGGCATGGTTGATATGACTCCTTATGGATACATCGGTGCCAATCCCTGTGTTTTCAGCCTGATAGGCCCGGGTGACTTGGCTGCTTCCAAGGCATTGAAAATCGTCGGCCTGCAAGCTCCGGTGTCTGTGTCAAGCGGCACACACGAGACTGTGCGCGTCGCGTTGTCAAATGTCGGTGCCGAGCCCATCAGCGACATAACCCTTCAGCTGTATGTCGACAATAAACTGGTTGCCACCGAGAAACCCGGCATTACGCTCGCTTCGCTGGCCGACCATAACTATACTTTCGCACAGCGTGTTGACCTTTCCGCTCCCGGAAAGCATGTCGTGACAGTCAAAAATGTCACCCCCGGTGACGAGAACACAAGCCTCGCCGACGCGTCGGTAGAAACCACGACCTTGGCTGAAGGTGAAAAAACTCCTTCGGGTGGTGCTTATTCCTATGAAGAAGATGCAATCGTGCGCGTCTCGGTCGGCGACATTGACAACACGTCGGGTCCTGCCGATGACGGATATGAGGATTTCACAAACATCTCGACCGATATAACCGTAGGAATGACTCTGCAGCTGACGGCTGAGTTTAATCCCGACGGCGACGGCGGTTACATAGGCGCATGGGTCGACTGGAACAACGACGGCCTGTTTACCGGTGAAGGCGAATTTATGGGGTATCTCTTGGACGACTACATCCCCGTGGCGATTCCCGAGGGACTCAGCATGACTCCGGGTGCAAAAACTCTCCGCGTCGTCGGCAACACCGGCGGTGATGTTCCCGCTCCTCATGGAGAATATTATTACGGGCAGACCGAGGACTACACATTGAACGTGGTTCGTCCCGGCAATTCGGCAGCAGCCGTGGTTGATGTCAGGGAACTCGAAAGCGAGGTTTCGGAAAACGTATCGGTTCTTGACTTCGTTCTGTCCAATGAAGGTGACGTCACGCTCGACGGAAACATCACAATCACCTATGAGCTTCCTGCTGTCTATGAGCAGCGCGAATCGGTTGCCGCCGCACCTGAAAATGTTGCCGTAAAACGCGCCAAGAAAGTTCTTCCCGCTGCCCAAGTAGCTGCTGACGAGGATGTTGTTCATGTGCTTCGTTACGACAGCGGGCAATATGACGCTATCGGTGTCGGAAACTTTGACGATGCGATTTTCGGACAGTATTATCCTGCTGAAATCATGCAGTCAATCCGCGGCATGAAGATTTCAAGTATTGACGCATATATCAACGAGGTTCCCCGCACTGCGATTGCTCAGATTTATGAGAAAAACGGAGACGACTATGTGGTTGTGGCTGAGAAAGAGTTTACCCCTGTCGCCGAGTCTTGGAATCATGTCGTATTTGACACTCCCCACACAATCAGCGGTAAAGACCTCATCTATGCGGTCAAAATAGCGGGTATGATTCCTAATCGTTATTATATAGGTATTGACAAATCGTCGGCAGTGCGCGGCTACGGCGACCTCTGCAACGTGGGCGGTTCCACTTGGTGGTCGATGGCCGACCTCGGGATTGACAGCAATTTCTGCGTGCGTGCCAATGTCACCGGTGAACCTACTGCCGAAATTTCGTGGCTGTCAGTCGATAAGAAACAGGTTTCAGTCGAGGCCGGCAAAAGCGAGAAGATTGCTGCCACTGTCGACGGCAAAAATCTCCTTGGCGGTACCTATGAGGCCCGAATCGTCATCTCATCCAATGACCCCCTCTCTTCCTCGTTGTCAATCCCTGTTTACATGACCAAGTCAATGAGCAGCAGCCTTGACATCTCCACCTTGAAGAACAGCGAGGTAAAAGTGGCCGGCGACAAGCTGATGGTGGTCTCTGACAAGGAAATCAACACTGTGGTTGTCACCGGTGTGGCCGGAATAACAACAGTCCGCGAGACTGTTTCGGGCAACAGCGTCGCTGTCTCGCTTGACAACTGCGAGTCAGGTGTCTATGTCGTGGGCATCAAGTATGCCGACGGTAGCAGCGACAATGTGAAAATGGTAATCAAGCGATAAGCGACCTCTGAATTTTGCGAAAACAGTAATCGGTCGGGTGAGCCAGCAGGCTTTCCCGACCGATTTTTTTCAGGCTGTTTTTTGGTTTTAGCGTTAGGATGAGGTCTATAGGCGGCTCCACCTTTTTTGGTGAAATTATAAATGAAAAAGTGGAAAATATCTAAAAATGATAATTTTGTGGCGAAAAATGGATAAAAATAAGTTAAATGTGATTATCTTTGCATATTTGATACCTGAATCAACAATTATCATATATATTTAACCAATCTATCTCAATTATGCAGAAATTTTTCGCAAGATTGCTGGTAGTCCTTGTCATGATGGCGGGACTGACGGCAACAGCCCGGGAGGTTAGCAAGTCGCAGCCAACCAAGGGCGTGGTGCGTGTAAAACTGCAGCCTGAGGCCGCCCGCAAAATAGGTGCTTCCCCTTATCGCAAAGCACCGGATGCCGCTTTTTCCACGGGTATGACCCAGCTGGACAAAAGCGCGCGGTCGATAAAGGCTGTCAGCATCGAGCGTATGCTCCCGTATGCACCCAAGTTTGAAGCCGAATATGCCAAGTTCGGCCTTGACCGGTGGTATGAAATCCGGTTTGACGAAAATGTCGATGCCGCCGAGGCACGTCGCGTCATGTCGCTGACCGCCGGTATCGAGAAAGCTGAAAACATTGTGCCGATGGTGCGTCAGGACGGCGGCACCGGAAAGGCACGCGTGCTTCAGTCTCCCCTTCCCGCAGTTGCCGAGTCGGCAAGCGGGTTCAATGACCCCCGCCTTCCCATGCAGTGGCATTATCAGAATGACGGGTCGCTCTCCGGAAGTGTTGCCGGTGCCGACATCAATCTGTTCAACGCATGGAAAGTCACTACCGGCAGCCCCGATGTCCTTGTCGCCATTATTGACGGCGGTATCGACTACAATCACGAGGACCTTGCCCAGAACATCGCGATAAATCTTGCCGAGCTCAACGGCACCCCCGGTGTCGATGATGACGGCAACGGGTATGTCGATGATATTTACGGATACAACTTTGTGACCAACTCGGCCGACGTTTATCCCCACAACCACGGTACTCACGTCGCCGGTACTGTTGCCGCTGTCAACAACAACGGAATCGGCGTGGCCGGCGTTGCCGGTGGCGACGGCTCTCCGTCGAGCGGTATCCGCATGTTCTCGGCACAAGTGTTTGACAGCCGTGCCGGAACCAGTGGCGAGGGCGATTTTGCCAAAGCCCTGATTTATGCAGCCAACCGTGGCGCGTCAATCGCCCAGTGTTCTTGGGGATGGTCCGAGGACGGCTATTACGAGCAGGCCGTGCTCGATGCCATCGACTACTTTACCGAGGCAACCACCGGCCGCACCAACATGCTCGGCGGTCTCTGTATCTTCGCTGCCGGCAATGTGGCGTCGACAGGTGACATTTACCCCGGCTGTTATCCCAAAGTGCTTGCCGTCGCAGCCATGACCAATGACCTCGCACCCGCAAGCTATACCAACTATGGCGAGTGGATGGACGTCATCGCTCCCGGCGGTCTTCTCGACTACGGCGAGGCCGGTGGTGTGTTGTCGACCCTTCCCGATAACAAATACGGTTACATGGAAGGAACCTCGATGGCCTGTCCCCATGTGTCGGGTATCGCCGCGCTGATTCTGTCAAAGTATGGCAGCCCCACCTTCCCTGTCGAGACACTGCGCATGCAGATTGAATCGTCGGTTCGTGACTTTTACTCCTACGGCAACAACGAGTCGTGGCGCGGACTTCTCGGAACAGGATATGTCGATGCCGAGCGCTCGCTCATGATGGGCGACGGTACCGCTCCCGAGGCTGTCAGCGACCTCGTCGCCATCGCCTCGCAGGACAATATCACCCTGCGCTGGACCATTCCCGCGTCGAGTGACAATATCGTCAACCAGCATGTTCTCTATTACTCGACATCTGAATTTGACTCTTCTTCTCTGTCATCGGCCAAGAGTGTCGCTATTGACACCAAATTCTTTGCTTCGGGCGATGCGATGGAATATGTCCTCGAAGGTCTGAATCCCGAGACTACCTACTATCTGGCGATGGCTGCTGTCAACCGTCAGGGCGATGCATCTCCGCTCTCCGATGTTTTGACGGCGAAAACCAATGCCGGACCCAAGATGGGAGTCGATGTGCCGTCGCTCTCTTTTGCCGTGACTGCCGACGCTCCCGTGGGCAGCGCGTCGTTCAACATCACCAACGAGGCCGAAGGCCTGTTGCGCTGGTCGGCGTTCAAGCGCACTGTCTCGGTGCAGGCAAGCAGCTTCTCGACTCCGAGACCCGCTAACGTTGTCTCCTATAAGGGAAAAGTAGGCGGCTCGTCCAAGTCTAAGGCCAAGGCCGATGCGACACGCTACCTGAACCCCGACGAATATGAGGCTTCGGACTATCCCAAGTCGTTGGCCTACTATAACGACTACTGGCACGCCATCGGTGAGGTGGACCGCAACCTTCCCAACTCTATGGCCCAGTGGTTCAGTGTTGATGCTGCCACTTACCCCGAAGGTTTCAACCTCACTCATATCCGCATTCAAGGAGCCAACGGTGTCAACCCCGTCATTCAGATTCTTAAAGGTGACGGCTCGTTGACAACCGCATCTGTCATCAGCTCGTTTGAACCACAGTACTTCTACTATGGCGGAAATATGGCCCTTCCCGAGCAGCTGTTCTTCCAGCCGGGAGAATCATTCTGGATTGCTGTCCATTTCGCCCCCATCACCGACGAAGTCGTGGAGCCTTATCCCCTCGGCATCGCCTACTCCAAAGCCGGCGACGTGTCGCGCTACAGCTACATGAGCAATGACATGGGCAAGACTTGGAGCCGCCTCGACGAGGCCCTCAAGGGCAGTCCTTATGAATCGATTGTTTCTGAACTCACATGGGCCATTGACCCGTTGAGCCTCAACCCCGACTGGAGCGAGCTGCTTGTGCTCAATCCCGCTGAAGGTGTCGTGGCCAAGGGCGAAAAGCAAGAGGTAACGGTGTCCAATTCCACCAGCCATCTTGTCAACGGAACCTATAAATTCAATCTCCGTTTCAATTCCAACGAGACCGAGGCAACCGATCTTTCTGTTCCCGTAACTGTCGCTGTCAGCGGCAACAGCCCCGAGATGCAGGTTCCCAAGATTGTCGATTTCGGCAGTCTCCTTGTCGGTCAGACCAAGACTCTGACAATCGAGGTGTTCAACAAGGGTTACGGCTCATTCTCAGGCAGCCAGTGGAGCCCCGGAATTTATTCTGACAAGATTTCCACAAGCTCAGAGCATTTTGTCGGACCTGACTATGTGCAGAGCGGTTTCCCCGCCCGCACCAAGACCCGTTTCGAGTGTTCCTATACTCCCAAGAGCGCGGGTGACCACACGGGTACGGTTAATTTTGTCGATGGAAACGGCAACACGTTCCGCGTGACTCTGCGAGGCGTGGCTACCGATCCCGCCAAGATTGCGATTGACCCGCAGGTAATCGATGCCGGCGAGCTTGACGTTGATGCCGACCCTGTTGCTATGGGATTCAAGATTTCCAATCAGGGACGCTACCCGCTGGAATTTGTATTCCCGCGTTATTCGACCGAGTCGGTTGAGGGTGCGTCATCTGACATTCACCGTTTCGGCTACACAATCCTCACCAATATAGCCGGTGACAATACATTTGAATATGACGGCAATCCCGATCTTATCGCCGCTGTCGATATCACATCCCAGTTCTCTGGTGTAAACAGCTACAGCAACGAAATCGATCTCGGATTTGATTTCCCCTATTTCGGACGTGTATATAATAAGGTATATGTCAACAATTACGGCGGTCTGCAATTCGCAATCAGCGAGAACCACCTGTTCCCGCCGCTGACTCCTACCGCCAACGGTGTTCCCGGTACCGGCATGATTTGCGCCCACGGTCGCGGTCTTGTCATGGGCCCGTCATCCAAGGTCGTTTATTCTCGTCTTGACGGAAAGTTCATTGTCAAGTTCATCGACGTGCTTGCACTCGTGTATGATCAGGACTATACCCCCATTTCGTTCCACATCGCCCTGTCGGGCAACGGGGATGTCGAGGTTTACATGGACGACTATAATCCTTGGGGCCTGTTCCAGAGCGGCTCGAATCTTTTCGTGGGACTTTGCGACCCGTCTGATGCCGACCCGATTGTCTACACTTCGGCTGACATGGTTGACATCTATAGTGAAGTGCAGACACCCGAGATGCTCCGATACACAAATGTCATGAGCGGTTCGGCTATACGTTTCGAGGCTCCCAAGCCCAATTTCATCACTGCGGTAGAGCCTGCATTCGGCATGGTCAACCCCGGCGAGGAAATAAACGTGGTTGCCACTCTCAAGGCCAATGCTTCGATGTATGCCGGCGAGTCGTTCAACAATCTTGCTGTCATGAGCAACGACCCGACCAACTCGACTTCATTCATCCGCTTTAACGCTACGATTACCGGCGAGTCACTCCGTCCCGGACTGGAGGTTGTCTCCGATATTGATTTCGGCAAGGTGTTCCGCACTGCCGATGTCAAAGTGCCTGTAACCGTCAAGAACAACGGAAATGCCGCAATGACAATCAACGCGGTAACAATGAAGAACAGCCTGTTCACAACCAACATCCAGTTGCCCGTGACCGTCGAAGCCGGTATGTCAAAAGACGTGATTCTTTCGGTGCCCACTTCGGTTTCGCGCGACCTGACCGACGTTGTTACAATCTCGACCTCGGCCGGTGATGCCGACGTTACACTCCACGGAACAGTCATCGGTGTACCGACTGCCGACCTCAGCTATGCCTCGATTGTAGAGACCGTAGAAAGCGGAAATAACGCCGAGTGTCCTCTCACCATCACCAATAACGGTGACGAGCCTCTCGTTTACTCGATTTCTCCCGACCCGATGGTTTCTTTCGGAGTCGATGGTGCGGCTGCGAGCAAGGTTTCTTACACCTACTCGACCTCGCTTGATGACGAAAACATCAAGATGGAGTGGATTGACATCCTGTCTGACGAGGCTACCGTGCATCACGATATCTCTTATTACGTCGCCCACGACTATATCGAGGTGGAACTGCCGTTTGAATTCCCCTTCTACGGCAAGAAGTACAATAAGATGTATGTCTACAACTCAGGCTTTGTATCGTTTACCAAGCGTAACGATGACAATATATGGCCTGTGCCTCCGGCCGAGCTTCCCGGCGAGACTGTGTTCACCAACATTATTGCTCCCTACTGGGGCCAGCACTCGATGGATGAGACACGCACCGCCGGTACCTATTATCGTGCCTTCGATGACAAGATGGTTGTCTCGTTCATGGAATATGGCAACTCGATGAACTTCGGCGTATGTTTCCAGTTGATTCTCAATGCCGACGGATCGTTCAAGTTCCAGTACACTCCCCTCTCATCTGATGCAGTCATCTTCTCGACCTACGGTGTTGCCGGTATCTCCAGCGAAAATGGCCGTGACGGTTTCTCAATCTCTGACCGTTACATCAGATTCGGTACAGCCGTGTTCTTCTCTCCTGTCGAGGAACGCACTGTCGCACCGGGTGCATCGGAAACTGTAAATGTCAGCGTTTTCGGCGACAAGATGGCCGGTGAATACGCCACCACTCTGCATGTCAACACCAACGTGCCTGCCAGCGAGCGCATTGAAATTCCCGTTTCTCTGACTGTCAATGGTGAGGCTGCTCCCGTTTGGCCCGATGACATCGCCGTCGAGAATGTAATGGGATATATCGAGACTGTCAACCCCGGTCCGCTTGGTCAGCAGGGTGCGATGTATGATGTCGAGTTTACCGTGCGCAATGCTGGTACGGCTCCGTTCACCATTGTAAACATCCGGAACAACGGTCCCGGTATGGAATATGAGGATGAATGGCTTGGCGGAACTTATTTCGAGCCCTTCTTCAACCTGTTCTGGACCACTGACCGCACCAACTTGATGTCTTGGTCGCAATTCTATGACGAGCCTATCGAAGTGGGATCCAATCCGATCTACTTTGACGTGCCGATGATGAATTATGAAATCAACATGACTCCGGGAGAATATGTGGTTCCCCTCGTGTTTACCTATGTTGTTGCCGGTGATGACACGCCGCGTGAAAAGACTGTCACTCTCAAGTATACAGTCACCCCGCCCCCGTCGATGATGCTCGACCGCGAGGAAGTCGCCGTTGTCGCTCCTACTGACGACTACGTTGTCGAGGAACCCATCGTCATATCCAACGAGAATGGCGCCTACAAGCTCACCTACGAGCTGCGTCTCGACCCCACCGGCGTCGGTGAGACCGTCGAGCCCGGTTTCGGCGATGACCCCATCGCTCCGATGTTGTCAAAACGTCTCGCTCCCGTGACCGACTCTCTGGAAGTCGCACGCGTGAAGGGTATGATTACACCGTTTGATGTAGGCACGACCGACAACTACCTTGACCTGCCTCAGGATATGAAATACCTGCGCGGAATGTTCTATCCCTCGATTGCCAATGGCAACAACTACCAGTTTGGTAGCGGTTCCGTGTCTCAGGCATTTATCGGCGCGACCTATTTCGTTGCCCCCGAAAACGGTTTCAACATCTCCCATGTCTATCTCCCTGTTTACACGGCAAAGGTTGAAAATCCTGTCGTGAAGGTTGAGATTGTCAAGGGCGACAACCCCGGCGGCAGCCAGATTCTGGGCCGTGGTGTTACAACCCTCACTACGGCGACAAGCCCCTACGCCCGTTTCATCGCCATCCCGCTCAATCATGCAGTGTTTGTCGATAGCGGAGAAGATTTCTTTGTCCGCGTCACTTACCCTGTCGGTGTTGAATTGCCTGCCATCCTCGTGGCCAAGCAGGATGCTGCCAAGGAAGCGATTTATGCAGCCTATACCGAGGAAACCGGATGGTATGACCCGGCTATGACCTATGCCGACCAGTATGGCTCTATCGGTTATGCCGTATCGTGTCTTGAAACTGTTCCCGGCGAGCCGTGGGTAAGCCTTCCCGAAAATCAGCCTCTGAGCGGTGTAGTCGAAGTCGGAGAGACCGCCACTGTCAAAGTGCGCTTTAACGCTGCGGCCGCCCCGATGGAGAAAGGCAACCGTGCTGTCCTCGTCATCAGAAGCAATGACCCCTTCATGCCTGTTGTCAACATGCCGCTGACACTTGACCGCAACGGCTCGCCTGTCATCGTTGGTCCCGAGTCGCTCCTTTTGGCTAAGGAAGGCGAAGTCACCGACGTGACACTGACTCTGAGCGATCCTGACGGTGATGACATGCAGTTCCGCTTTGACGACCCGTCGGGCATTGCCCGCGTCAAGGACGTGACTGCGGCCGAAGGCGACACCCCCGACATTTCGTTTGACGAGGAACGCAACCTTTATCAGGTTCTGAATGCGACTGCCCCGGTTAACGTCAATGTCGAGATTGCTCCCGAGTTTGGTCAGGGCAACGACGTGTATAACTTCACCCTTACAGCCGTTGACCGTGCCCTTCATGAATCGGAACTCTCGGTTCTGTATGTCGTCGAGCATGTCAACCGTGCTCCCGAGGCTGTGGCTGCCGAGCGTGAAATCACTATTGCCAAGGGCGCGATGAGCGAGGTTGTCGGCTTCAAGGACCTCTTTAGCGATCCCGATGGTGACATCCTCACCTATCAGTTTGATTTCAACGGCGAGAACAGTCCTGTCACCGCCTATACCACTCCCGCCGGGGTTATCTTCCTCGGAGAGCGTGTCGGCAACGCCAAGGCTGTCGTTACAGCCACTGACCCCTCAGGCGCCACCGCAACCTGCACGCTTTCACTCATCGTGAGCGAGCAGTCGGGCATCAACGACATCGATGCCGACGGCGCTGCCGGTCTTGTGAAGGTAATGCCTAACCCCGTGGTCGGTGACATTCACGCCCGTTGCGCGTTCATGGCCGAGGAGGCGACATTTGCCCTCTACGATGCCGCCGGCCGTCAGCTCTATGTCGGCAAGAAGGCTGTGACCTCAGGGTCGACTGTCGTAGTGCCCCTTGCCGCATCACCCGCCGGAATCTACTTCCTGAAGGTGACCGCCCCGGGTGTTGACACCACCGTGACTGTCATCAAGAAGTAATCTTCTTCCATTCCCGATAAAAAAGGGAGGCCGTTGACGGCCTCCCTTTTTTTGTTGTACATTACAGTTGGTTCAGAATCCCTGTTTTTTGATAAATTCGCTCAGGACCTCCGAGAAATGCTCGTTGGCATCACGGGTATAACGCACGTCGGTAAACACCTGTGCGAGCGTTTCCTTATTATTCTCGGCAATAAACCGCTTTGAGTCCTCGCGCTGTTCCTTTTCGTGATACAATGCGTTGATGCGGGCGGTGTCATAGTCCTCGTAGCGCTCGTTGTGCATTATTCCTTCCACGGGGATGCGGTCCGAGATTTCGGCATCGGAGGCGGGATAGCCTACCGTCAGTGTCACCACGGGCACCACCCGCGACGGCAGTCCGAGGATGTCGGCAATCATCGGGGCATTATAGGTTGTCGTTCCGAGATAACAGGTGCCGAGACCGTTCATCTCGGCAATCGTGCAGAACTGCTGCGCAAAAATGGTCGTGTCGATGACCGCCCACATCAGTGACTGGAAGTTGTCATATCCCGGTTGCGCGTTGCGGGCTTCGCACCATTTCTCAAAACGGTTGAAATCGGCGCAGAAAGTCAGCACGACATCAGCACCGGTGGCCGAAGGCTGGTTGAAGTGAGCCGGCGCGAGACGCTTTTTGGCATCCTCGTCACGGGTGACGATAACGCTGTAGAGCTGCATGTTTCCTGTGTTGGGGGCCTGCGCGGCGAGCTCGATCATCCGCGTCAGTTCAGCATCGCTGATATGCCGGTCTGAATCATAATGCCTGATAGTGCGCCGGGTTGAAAAATATTGTTCTTTTTCCATAATGTGATATTCAAAATTTAATGCAAGATACAATCTATTTTTGGATAAATTTGCATTTGGATATTCTATTTTGATTTTTTTTGCTAACTTTGTGTCTCAAATGCCGATTTTTGAGTCAGGGATAAGCTTGTGTATTATTTTATTAGACACTAAAGACACACTCCCAAGATCTCTTTTATCTTATGTGATTTATACTATAAACCAATAATTTTGTTATGAAAAAAGCGATTTATGGTCGTTGTTGCGCCACATTGGCTGCTGTGTCGGTTTTGGCTTTGGCATCATGTGTCGATAATGACTATGACCTGTCCAAAGACATTGACATGACAATCAACGTCGGTGGTAACCTTACGCTCCCTCCCAGCAGTACTGAGCCTTATACGATGGAGCAGATTCTTAACCTCGATGCCAACAGCTCGATTAAACCCGTCGGGTTGGAATACGGGCTTGAGGAGGGTGACTATGTGCTCGTTCAGGATGGAACCGCCTCCCCCTCGACATTTAAAATCGACGAGGTTACGCTCAGTGACCTTGCGGCTGCAAGCTCTGATATCGAGCTGAATTTCGTCGGTGTCGGTAATGACGTGCGCGTCAGTGCCGACGTGGTCAATCTTACCAATGACCTCGACCTCAGGGATGACAATGTTGACCGGCAGCTCGTCAGCCTGCAACAGGCCGATGTCGACATCAAGCTCAACATCGAGCTGAGTTTCACGGCTCTTGACAACTATCACGGCTCTATTTTTATCGAGCGCGGATTTGAAATTGCGTTCCCCGACGGGTGGACAATTCAGAACAACCTTAATGACGGTTGCGGTATCAAGGATAACCACATCCTTGTGTTTAACGATGAAAAGGTCGTAAATGCCGGACAGAAACTGTTGCTGTCAGTGACTGTGACCAATATAAATCTTGAAAATGCAGGTCCCGGCGAAGGTCTCTATGCTCCCGGACATTTCAACCTGCAGCCGTCGATTGTGTCTAACGGACGCGTGTCGATTGACAACGGTTCCCTCGCTCTCGGCGAGTCGACCCGTGTGAGCCTCACTGCCCGTCCCGCGATGACAACCGCCGTCATCACCGGATTTACAGGATGTGTGAATCCCGACATTACCGTTGACCCCACCTCATTCACCATCAGCGACGTGCCCGACTTCCTCATGGAAGAAGGCAACAATCTCGACATCGAGAACCCCCGCATCAATCTTGTCGTGCGCAACACGTCGCCTGTCGATGTCAATATCAACGGCAAGCTCGAAGGTTTTTACTCGGGCAAGACTCCGGTTGAAGTGTGGGTCGGTGACGAGCATGGAACTGATGCCGTTCTGGTTCGCGGCAACTCGACAACCGTCATCTGCCTGTCGCGTCTCGGCGAGGGTGCCGATGTCGCTGCCGGCGAGGTCAATGTGAAAGTCCCCGGTCTGGGCGACCTTATCACCACTATACCTGACCGCATCGAGATGTCGTCGATAACCGCCATCGTACCTCAGAACAAGGTATATCAATTCCGGCTCGGCACTATCTATGATTTCATGGTCAACTATAAGGCAATCATTCCTCTTGCTTTCGGTCCCGATCTGAAATTCACCTACACTACCAGTGACAACGGATGGGACAGCGACCTTGACAAATATAATTTCAAGGAAGTCGTCGCTACCATCGCCGTTGAGAATACCGCCCCGCTGAACATGGTTCCCAAAGTGCACGGCATCGACCCGGCCGGAAATGTGCTGACCGATATTACCGCGACTGTCGACGGTACCGTAACCGCAGGCAATCTCGGGAATCCGTCAAAATCACTCCTGACAGTCACTCTCAAGTCTACGGCTGCCAACATGGGCGAGCTTGACGGAATCGAGTTTGATTTCGATGCCACTTCGTCACCTGACTTTATCGGCGTGCCGCTTAATATCAAGCAGGCCCTCCGATTCACCGAAATCAAGCTGCAACTCCGCGGCGGTGTCGATATTGACCTTAACTAATCATTTATCCTATTCTCAGCAATGAAAACAATCAAAACATATATATTGGCAGCAGGTCTCGGCGCGGTGTGCATGGGGGCCTCGGCTCAGGAAACCTCCCGATCGGCCTACTTCCTTGACGGTTATTCGTTCCGTCATGAGCTGAACCCGGCTTTCAGCGGCGAGCGCAACTATATCTCGATGCCCGCTCTCGGCAATCTCAATATCGGCGCGATGTCCAATGTCGGAGTCAACACGTTCCTCTACAAGACAGGCGACGGTCAGCTGACCACCTTCATGAACAGCAGTGTGGATGCAGGTGAATTTCTCGGAAAGCTCGGCAAAAACAACAAGATTAATGTCAATGCCGACATTACCATCCTCTCGGCCGGATTCAAAGGATTTGGCGGCTTCAACACCGTTTCACTTGGCACACGCGTCAATGTGGGCGTCAACCTTCCCAAAGGCCTCTTTGAGTTCATGAAACTCGGTCAGACAGGGCCCGACACACAGTATAATTTCAAGAACCTGACTGTCAACGCCAATTCTGCCGCCGAAATCGCCCTCGGTCACTCGCGCCGCATAAACGACCGACTCGAAGTCGGTGCCAAGGTGAAATTCCTTCTCGGTATCGGTAGCGCCTATGCCAAAATCAATGACATGAACGTCACACTGAGCGATACCAAGTGGGCCATCACAGCCGACGGCGAGCTTAACATGGCTGCCGGCAGCGGACTCCGTGTCCCCACCAAGCAGGAGGCCGGATCGGAGTATGACAATCCCGAGCAGGCAAGCGAAATCGAGTGGGGCGACATCGACTATGATTCATTCGGCCTCTCCGGTTTCGGCCTCGGGTTTGACCTCGGTGCTACCTATCAGTTGCTCCCCGACCTGAAACTTTCGGCCGCCGTGCGTGACCTCGGTTTCATGAACTGGAGCAACAATATCAAGGGTGCCACTCCCGGCAAGACATGGACATTTGACGGTTTTGACAACATCGCCCTCGACAGCGACCAGCCCGGTTATGAAGACAATAAAATCGGGGAGCAGTTTGACAACATGTGGGACGACATGCAGGATATGATTAACTTCCACAAAACCGAAGAAAAGTCTTCCCGCACCGCCGCACTCGCCGCCACAATCCACCTCGGTGCCGAGTACAACATGCCTTTCTACCGCAACCTGACCGGCGGATTCCTGTTCACCCAGCACATCAACGGTCCCTTCTCATGGACCGAAGGACGTTTCTCGGCCAATGTCAAGCCGGTCAAATGGTTTGATGCCTCAGTCAACTACGGAGCCTCCACCTATGGCTCGTCGTTTGGCTGGATGCTGAACTTCCACCCCCGTGGTTTCAACTTCTTCTTGGGTTCCGACCACATGATTTTCAACGTGACCAAGTCGCCGTCACTCCCTGTCGGCAAAGCCTCCGTTGCATTCAACATGGGCATAAACTTCACCTTCGGGTCCTAAAGTCAATCACCGATAACACTCCGCGGCGGATAGAATCCTCGATTCTACCCGCCGCGTCAACGATATTTATGTTAGATCTTATCATGCTGGAAAACAATATAATAACTTCACTCAAAGACAGATTGAGTGCAATCCCCACTATAGATTTCAAGAGATATTTTGAAGATATCGCAAAATTATTAATGAATAACTGCGTTATCACAAAATGCGGCATCAACTATGAAATAGTCGAGGTTGAATTTTATTTATTTACTCCCGACCATCAGGACGTGATTACATACCCACGCAAACTCTCTGCCGGTCAGTGGTTTTTTCATCAAAGCGGTGTCGATCTCACATTTGAAAGCAATACCGAACAATTTGGTGGTATACTTATTCGTGGGCTTCGCAACATTGATACAGGGCAACTAACTCTTGGACCACAAAAATGTGTTAATCTATTGTGGGATAAATCAGACGCATTTAAAATTCACGAAAATGAATATCCAACCATTATTGTTGCTCCTCGAAAATTCCATGAAAATATCCAAAATTATCCTCGTTGGATTCCGGTTGGGGATAAAGACAGGCCCATGAAGTTAGAATATTGGACGGAACGAGTCAAAAAGGAGGGCTATGAAGTTTGTACTACTACCGATAAGACAGACATTGTATTCACAAGTCCTTACCGATTTATTAAATTTGATTTGATTAATGGTATTCCGAAAGGTTGGAGCGGCTATTCAGCAAAACCAAGAGTTGAATAATCGGCTCTCTCGACATATTTCTTTGATTTTCTGAAATTCTTGAAATTTATGCCGTGGAATTTGCACCACTTTTTGTTAAACTCAACGAGTTTTTCATAATCTACGTCAGGGTAGCCATAGTTTTCTATCAGCTCTGATGTGGTGAATCTTTTCTTAACCATATCTCCGAGCAAAATCTTGAAACATTTAAATATGATTTTGACTTTCTCGACGATATGAGTATTTATCTTCTTTCGTTTGAATGCATCTACCACAAAGAATGCATCAGTGTAATGGCAATCGGTTAAATCATCAAAGGCCGTTACATATTCATGGCTTGCTTGATAGATAGCAAACAAATGTCGATAAAAGTCGCTCACAATCGGCCTTTCTTTTTCAAACTCTGAGTATAAGTCGTCAACCTGTGGCAATAAAATTCTCAGTTCCTCTAACTGTTCATCAGTACAGAATTCGTCTCGTAGATTGAAACCTTGTTCAAATGCATCTATAATTTCTTGCTTTCCTTCAGCTGTTGTCGGGTCATAACTTCTACTTGTAAAAGCATTGAGCACGGTGGTGATTCTCCTTACTTCTATTTGCAAACTCCACGGCAGCTTTTCAAATCTAACGCCCGTTCCGAAGAAAATCCACTCAGCCATATATTCAGTCACGAGTTTACTCAATGACCACTCTTTATGATTGTCCATCATCATGTCAAATGTTTTTTAATCAGTCTAATACTTTAGGATAGCCATACTTCTGTATTAATTCGGCTCGACCGATTTTTCTCTCAAAGTCCGAGCCTAATAGTATAAGTATGGCGTGTATGAATGTATCGTCCATATCATCTATGTGATTATCTATCTCTTTGGTTTTAAATATCTCTATAATTTTGAACGGTACAGATCCTTGCGGATAATGATTAAATAACGTAATGTATCGAAAACCATGTACTAAAGTAGCGAACACAACCTCGTACAGCGCGCCTACAGTAGGTTTCTCATGTTGCCGCCAATATTCAAATATGTCAGGTCGATAAGGGAACAATTCTTTTAGACGGTCTAATTGCTCATCTGTACATTTGATTTGCCCCCTGCCGAAACCAGTCATGAATGCGTTCCATATCTTTCTTCTACCGCCGTTAGTCGTTATATTGTATTTTCCACCGGTAAAGGCATTAAGAATGGCTTGGAAGCCCTTTAGCTCTGCACGAATCTCCCACGGATATACGCTGTAATCATATTCCCAATCATCTGCGAATATACTTTCATTTTCAAGGAATCGATATAGCAATATAATATAGGGAATTCCCATGTATTTTCTTTTACCATACTTTTCATCGTTTAATATTCCATGATATACAATTCAGAGCTCCACCTACTTCAACTATCCGAGGGCATGAAACTGGTATAATTTCGCATTGTGGCATCAACTTGCGAAATTGTGTCAGAGCTAGATTATCTTCTTCAATGTGAGAGTCGAACCATTTACTCTTATCCTTATAACAATTCCCTTCTGGCGGACAATCTGCTTGTTTAGGACCGGAATAATCCTCCCACCTAAGCTGTGGTATAAATACTTTATTACCAATCCGTAGGAAATTGATATAACACCAATTATACTTGCATGGCTTCTTAACCTTATAGTCAAGGACTTCAACATCGAAGTGCTGAGACAAGATTTTCATAAACTTGTCAGCAAATTCTCTATCGTACTGATGATAGTTTGTCATTAATACACGACCATTGGATATTTCGCGGACTATACCGTCGGCATGTCCATATTTTTCTTCCTTGTCCCACGGTAAGAAAATAATCTCGCCGTCGAAATATTTTTCAAGGCGGCTGATTAGCGTTTTCTTTGGAATATGATAGTTTTCCTCAAAAACCTTGTCAACCATTATTATGCCTTTGCTTGTCTTAACTACATTGCCTCCGTCAAGTATAATTCCACTTTGCCTTACATCAAGCCCAAGGAGCCGATAAATTCTTGCCGGGTTGGTCTGAGAAGCTAAATAATAAGGAGTATCGAGATAGTCAGGCGTATATTCGTAGCCTACATAAGTATCTTCAGCTATCTGTATAGGCATATAGTCTCTGCACCAGATGTCGCGAGTACCATCAAGAAATTCGACAGCCACTCCACTGTTGGCTATTCGTATGACAATATTTAGTCCTCTGAAATCAGTTGAGAGTTCGCGAGAGAAGTAGCATACATTTGTGTCTGTATCTAATATTCGTTTTTCCATATCTTTTGTTAGTTTTATTTCTGATTCACATTGCAAAGTTAGGGTTAGTTTGCACCACATCATGGTACATCACGAAATTGTTAGTAACTTTGCCTTCTCATCAGATTATGATATGCGACACAAAGACTTATTTAAGACATATATTTGGTTAATAGAAACCATAAATCGCTTCAGAGCGTTGACCCTCTCCGAACTTGGTGACCTATGGCTTAAATCTTCTATTTCGGGAGGCGTTCCGATGTCTCGTACCTCTTTCAACCGACATCGTGAAGAAATAGAAGATATATTTGGTATAAAGATTATTTGTTCTCGTTTTAATGGCAATAAGTATAGCATTGAAAACGCAGATGCTATTGACAACAATTCAGTTGAAAACTGGATGGCAAATACCATTTCCATCAATAATATCATTGTCGAGAACAAATCGGTCAGCGACCGAATACTTCTTGAATCAATTCCATCAGAAGGGGGTAACCTCCAGATTGCTATTGAAGCAATGCGTAAAGGACATATTCTGGAATTTGAGTATAAGAAATACTATTCCACTGATGCGAAGCATTATACTATTGAGCCATATTGCGTAAAACTCTATCATAGACGTTGGTATCTTTTGGGGCGTTATCCTCACATTAAAGATTACCGCCTATTTGCATTTGACAGGATGTCTAATGTAAATATTACGTCTGCAAAATTCCGCATTGATGTCTCCTTCAACGCAAAGGAATATTTTGACGAGTGCTTCGGCGTGGCTCTAAACACATCTGTTCCTGTTCAGAAAGTTATAGTTCGTGCATATATCAATGAGCGTTACTATCTCCGAGATTTGCCACTTCATCCGACACAGCGACTTATTGGGGAGGGTGACGGATATTTCGACTATGAGATAATCATGCGTCCAACCGAAGACTTCCTCGGCTACCTGCTTTCTCGCTCTAACTTCGTTAAAATCATATCTCCTGAAACATTAGCAATACAGCTTCAAGAGATGGCTCAATCAATTCTTGATAGATATAAATGATTAAGGAGTCGCGGAACAAATGCTGCTTGGGTATTGCACATAGATTCTACCTAATGTCCGGTAAGATTTTATTACCGTTGTAGTTATTACTACTACGGTGACAAAATTTTTATTCTTTTTTTGAGAAAATCATTGGGAACCTTTCTGCTCTGAAAAATGAAGTAAGCAAGGGGCATCCTGTAATTGTAATGATAAAAATCAGACCCGACAGGGACTGGCTGCATTATGTCCCGGTCGTGGGGTACACGCCCGATAGTATCTTTACAGCCGATTTCAAGAGACTATGAAACACGAGCGAGTTCATGATGCCGCTGTCCCGAAACACATTTATTACTCCCCAATAGAGGGTATAAATAAGACCATTGTCTGCGGTGGCGACCGGGAAAAGACCGGAATCTTATTGGCGATTCTTCATGATGCTTTGAATATCCATGCTGACCGGTTCGCCATTCATTGTAAAGGACAGGGTGCAGTCTTCAAAAGTTGTTAGTTTCTTAAACTCATTAGTGTCCACTAAAAAATCATAAGAGTACTTTGAAATTATTGAAATTC
>CAMWRO010000015.1 GCA_947176615.1 uncultured Porphyromonadaceae bacterium | reverse complement strand
CCCGCATGGGGGTCATCACCCGCTGCTTTATCCCCGTCAGCACCGTCACGCGCATCGTCGTGGCCATCCCCGGCAGGGCGCAGTTTGAGACCGGATTCCGCCGCTGGGTCGATGCCTTGGCATGCCTGACCCGTCAGATAGGCTGCCGCATCATCTTCAAGTGTCCCGCCGAGACTTGGCCGTGGATACGCACCGTCCTCACCCGGGGACGCTACGGAATCCGCGCCGAGCACAACGCGATGGAAAATTTTGACGATTTTGTCGTTCAGGCCAACGATATTCTCGACGACGACCTCTTTGTCGTTGTCACCGCCCGCCGCTCGTCGGTGTCGTGGAACTCCGAGATGGACGAAGTCCCCGCATTCCTCCAGCGTTATTTTGACCGCAACAACCTTGTCGTTCTCTATCCCGGCCAGTGGGACAACGAGGCACCGATGACGATGGCCGAAACGATGTCGACCGACATTGTCTCGCCACCCTCTCGCCCCCTCATGGCCCTCATGACCCTCTATCGTCAGGCCGTCAAGCTGCGCAAGCGCGTCACCCACCGCAACCGCAAGCCGAAGATCGGGGGTGAAAATCAGGCTTCGCCTGAGTGAAAAGTGAAAGGTGAAGGGTGATTTTCACTTTTCACAATAACCCCGATGCTATTGTTAAAACTTTTTGTTAACTTTGCGAGTTGTTACCACTTGATTATGAAAAAATACAATATTATCAACGATTCGCTCGGGTGGCTGTGCTTTGTCATCGCCGCTGTCACCTATCTGTTGACACTTGAACCCACAGCGAGTTTCTGGGACTGTCCCGAATTTATCTCACAAGGTTTCAAACTTGAAGTGGGCCACCCGCCGGGCAACCCCATCTTCATGCTTGCGGCCCGTTTCTTCGTGAATTTCGCCGGCGGCGACATCACCAAGGTTGCCGTGATGGTCAACGCCATGTCGGCCCTCCTGTCGGCAGGCACAATACTGCTGCTGTTCTGGACCATAACCCATCTGGTGAAACGTCTCATCGTCAGTGACGACGCAACCGCGGTGTCGCCCGTCAAGATGCTCGTCATCTTCGGGTCGGGCATCTGCGGCGCGCTTGCCTACACATGGAGCGACACGTTCTGGTTCTCGGCTGTCGAGGGCGAGGTCTATGCTTTCTCATCCTTCTGCACCGCGCTCGTGTTCTGGCTCATCCTCAAGTGGGAAAACCGCGCCGGAGAGCCTCACAGCGACAAATATCTGATTCTCATCGCCTACGTTATCGGCATCTCAATCGCCGTCCACCTGCTCAACCTCCTCTGCATCCCCGCCATCGGCTTGGTAATCTACTACCGCCTGTGGAAGAACACCAATGCCACCGGCTCGCTCATCGCTCTTGCCGTCTCGGCCGCCGTCGTCGGTCTGATTCTCTACGGCCTCGTCCCCGGATTCATCGAGGTGTCGCAATATTTCGAGCTGTTCTTTGTCAACACGCTCCACACCTCCTACAACATGGGCGTTCTCGTCTATGCCATCCTCGCTGTCGCCTGCTTTGTGTGGGCCGTCTATGAGCTTTACACCCAGCGCAGCATCGC
Organism: uncultured Porphyromonadaceae bacterium; assembly: GCA_947176615.1. GTDB lineage: Bacteria > Bacteroidota > Bacteroidia > Bacteroidales > Muribaculaceae > Duncaniella. The sequence continues at coordinate 21,660 of CAMWRO010000015.1, read as the reverse complement.
GCGCATCCGCTGGTCGGTGCTGCTGAGCATCCTGCTCTCGGGCATCCCCTTCATCGGCGACAGCCTGTGGATTCCCGTAATCATCATGATTGCCGTTGCCGGGTATCTGTTCTTTGCCCGCAAGCTGCCGGTGCGCATCCTCAACCTCGTTGTCACCAGCATCTTCGTCATCTTCATCGGCTATTCCTCCTACGCCCTGCTGCTCATCCGCTCCACGGCCAACCCGCCCATGAATCAGAACGCGCCCGACAACGTGTTCTCCCTCGCCTCCTACCTCAACCGCGAGCAGTATGGCGAGCGTCCGCTGTTCTATGGGCAGACCAACAATTCAAGCGTCGTCTACGAGGTGGATGCCTACGGTGCCGTGTCGCCCAAATATGACAAAGGCCCCGCCCTCTATTCCAAGGTGGCCAAAACTTCTCCCGACCAGCCTGACCGCTACGAGATTACAGGCTACAAGAAGAACTATGTCATGTCGCCCGAGCTGAACATGCTCTTCCCCCGCATTTACAGCGGCCTCCACACGGGTGCCTATACCGACTGGATCAACATGAAGGGCGTACCCGTCGAGTCGACCGTCTATGTCGATGCCGACGGCAACACGCTCCAGACCACCACGAAGATGAAACCCACCTTCGGCGAGAATCTCCAGTTCTTCCTCGTCTACCAGTTGAACCACATGTACTGGCGTTACTTCATGTGGAACTTTGCCGGCCGTCAGAACGACATTCAGGGCAACGGCGAGGTCAACCACGGCAACTGGATTTCGGGAATACCGTTCATTGACAATCCCCGATTGGGCGACCAGTCTCTGCTCCCCGACAGCGAGGGCGCGGGCAACAAGGGACACAACGTGTTCTACATGCTCCCGCTCATTCTCGGTATCATCGGCCTCGGCTGGCAGGCATTTACCTCCAAGCGCGGCATCGAGCAGTTCTGGGTCATCTTCTTCCTGTTCTTCATGACCGGTATCGCCATCGTGCTTTACCTCAATCAGACCCCCACCCAGCCTCGCGAGCGCGACTATGCGTTTGCCGGATCGTTCTATGCCTTTGCGATATGGATAGGCATGGGAGTCGCCGGCGTGTGGGCGCTTGTCAAGATGGCGCTGACCAAGAAAGTCAAGGACGAGCCTGAACCCGAAGCCACCGACGAGCCTGAGGGTCCCGCCGCCCGTCATTCGCTCATCGGCGCCCTCGCCGGATGCGTTATCGGCCTTGTCGTGCCGTTGCAGATGGTCTCGCAGACGTGGGACGACCACGACCGCTCGGGACGCTACACGACCCGCGACTTCGGCATGAACTATCTCGACTCGCTCGATGAAAACGCCATCATTTTCACCAATGGTGACAACGACACATTCCCCCTGTGGTATGCTCAGGAGGTCGAGGGACACCGCACCGATGTCAAGGTTGTCAACCTGTCCTACCTGACCACCGACTGGTATGCCAACCAGATTCAGCACCCCTCCTACGACGCTCCGGCCATTGACATGCTCGCGCGCCCCGTCGACTATGCCTATGACCGCATGCAGTTCTCCTATGTCGATCAGGATGCCGACACGGCGGCTGTGAACGTCTTCTCGTCGCTGCGGCAGATTTATGACCCCGCGTCGAGCAACAACCGCTGGAACGCGCCGATGATAAAATATCCCAACATGCGCATCCCCGTCGACCTCGACGCCGCCGTCAAGGCCGGACGCATCAGTCCCGAGGAGGTCGACCGAGCCGACTCGGTGATTGTTGCCGACATGCTTGCCGACCCCGAGGTTGTACGCACCGGCGGCATGACCCTCAGTCAGGTCCTGTCGCTCGACATGCTCGCCACGAGCATCAAGAACGGCTGGAACCGTCCCGTCTACTTCGCCTCGACCGTCCCCTCAAGCTACTATCTGGGCCTCCAGCCCTATATGCGCTCCACCGGCATGGCCTATGAGATTACTCCCGTCCGCAATGCCGAGAACACCCCCGAGGATGTCTTGGCTGTCGATACCGACAAAGCCTACCGCAACATCACCGAGCGTTTCCGCTGGGGCGGTCTCGACAAGGTCAAGGACCCCGGCGACATCTATCTCGACGAGACTGTGCGCCGCATGGTGACAACCACGCGCTCCTACATGCTCGATGCCGCCACCGCCCTTGTCAACGAGGCTGTCGTGGCCGAGCGCATGGACTCCGTGGCCCTCTCCCCCGAGCAGGTCGAGACTGTCAAGGCGTTCAAGGCCGACCGCTACGGCAAGGCCCTCGAAATCGTCGACCTGATGATTGAGAAACTACCCGAGGCCGCGTCGCCCTACGCCATTCAGATTCCTCAGAAGATAGCCGGAATCTATGCCCGCATCGGTGCCGCCACCGGCAACAAGGAGGCGTCCCAGAAGGCTCTTGACATCCTCGCCAAGGAGATGCTCCGCTACTCGCAGAACCTCCGCTATTACGCCTCTCTGAATCCGTGGCAGCGCGCGACACTCCCGCGCACCGACCGCTTTATCGAGAGCTACTACATGCTTTACCTGCTTCAGGATTATGCCGACGCGGGTGGCGACATCGAAAAGATGGTAACCACGCTCGACTCCCTCGGTGTCGACCTCAATTCCCTCGCCGCCGGAATGGAAAAATAATCCTTCGGCGTCTGAATGACTCCATATAACATGAAAAGTTTGCATCGCCGTGCAAACTTTTCATGTTTAGAAACCTTGCGGCAGAGTGCAACCCCTTTTTGACTGAATTATGCTGATTGAACAGCCCCCCTATCTTTACCGACTGTTGTTTACCGAGGCCATCTGGCGCATCAAGCACCGAGGCCGCAAGGTGGTGTATCTGACATTTGACGACGGTCCCATCCCCGAGGAAACCCCGTGGGTGCTCGACACGCTCGACCGCTACGGGGTCAAGGCGACCTTTTTCCTTGTGGGCGACAACGTGCGCCGTCACCCCGAATTGCTTGAGGAGATAAAGCGGCGCGGCCACTCGTGGGGAAACCACACCATGCATCATCTTCAGGGCCTCAAAGAGTCTCCCACGACCTTCCTGCGCGACATCACCGAGGCCGACGAGCTTATCGAGAGTCCTCTGTTCCGTCCGCCCCACGGCATCATGTGGTGGAGTCAGGCGCGAGTGATAAAACGGCATTACAACGTGGTGATGTATGACCTCGTGACACGCGACTATTCGCGCAAGATGACCCCCGAGCGTGTTCTTGACAATGTGAAACGCTATGCCCGCAATGGCTCTATAATCGTGTTCCATGACTCGCTAAAGGCATCGCGCAACATGCGTTATGCCCTCCCGCGCGCCATCGAGTGGCTGCGCGAGCAGGGATATGAATTTGAAAAGATACCCATGTGATGATGGATTCCGCCCGTCTTGACGCGCTTCTGACCGCCGCCGGGGCCTACCGGTGGGGCATTGCCGCCGCCGAGCCTGTCGACGAGGCCGCCGCCGCGCTCTATCTCGACTGGATTGCTGCCGGAAAACATGGTGAGATGGGTTATCTCGACCGTTATCACGACGTGCGCCGCGACCCCCGGCTGCTGCTCGACGGAGCGGTTGCCCGCTCGGTCATCGTTGCCGCGTTCAACTATTATCATCCCGCGACGTCACGGTTGCCCATTGCGCGCTATGCCCGCGCCCTCGACTACCACGAGGTGGTGCGAGACCGCCTGCGCGCGGTTGCCGAGGCCATAACGGCCGAAACCGGGGCCTCCTGCCGCGTTACGGTCGACACTGCCCCTCTGCGCGAGCGGTATATGGCAGTGAAAGCCGGACTCGGTTTTGTCGGTCTCAACAATCTGCTCATAATCCCCGGTGCCGGGTCTTATTTCTTCTTGGGAGAGATTGTTACCGACTTGGAATTGCCTCCCTCGCAGCCTTGCACGATGTCATGCGGCGACTGCGGCCGCTGTGTGGAGAGATGTCCCGGGCGCGCGCTCGACGGTCGCGGCGGCATGGACGCCCGCCGCTGCCTCTCTTATCTGACAATCGAATATCGTGGCGAGACCATGCCTGTCGATTCACTCTCTGTTCTGTATGGCTGTGACGCATGTCAGCTTGCCTGCCCCCACAATGCGGCTCCTCCTGTTACTGAAATTCCTGAATTTCAACCCTCCGAGGCTGTCCTCACCCTCACCCGCGACGATATAGCCGGGATGACGCAGCAAGAGTTCTCGCGCATCTTCCGCCACAGTGCCGTCAAGCGCACAAAACTCTCCGGCCTCCTGCGCAACCTGCGGTATCTTGTCCTCACATAGTATTTGTTCGTTTCCCCATAGTTGGCTTGTAATCAGAGCCATTTTGAATCGCTGAATAGTTATTCATGCGTACTTTCCGGCATAAAATGATTTAAAAATTCTATACAGAAACGGTATTTCCGATTTGACTGTTAGTTTTGCGCTTGGAAAGCAAAGGCGTTTGTTGTGAATTCCGAATTAAAACGTTATATTTGCAACATAATTCAGTGAATGTTCAGTGAATTTATGACATAGCAATTAGCTCAGACTAATTACACGGCTTTAGTAAAATCTGGTAAATTCTACTTTCGAGTTCCGCGTAATAAGTCGAAAGGTAGGTTGCACCCGTTCAGGGCGCCGACCGCTTTCCACTTATTTGAACTCACGGTTTACCAGAGCCGACTAAAGCAGATAAGCGAAAAGGGTGTCGCGCCTTTTTTCATGCGACCGCAGTGCCGAAATGCGTCAACGAAGGCAAGCAAAACTAATTCAGTATGAATATTGTACAAGTCAAAAACGGAAAGGTTGAGCTCCGTAAGGATTCCGGGAGTCTTATTCGCACCATCGTAAGCAGCGGCGCTATAAATGCAGCTATTAGCGCAGACCAGTCTTTGATAGTCGTAACAACTGACAAGGGAAAGGTTGAACTCCGTAAAGATTCCGGAAGTCTTATCCGAACCATCGTCTCCAGTGGCGCGGTGAATGCTGTATTTTCCGGCAAGGATATCCTTATTACCAAAAGTAATGGGAGAAGCGAATTGCGTAAAGAGAGCGGTAGCCTTATCCGTACCTTGTAGACCTCTTGTCCGGTCCAAATCCTGATGAATTGAATCGGCGCATAATGCTGTTTATGCGCCGATTTTTATTCGATTTGTTTTAATCGGAAAACATATTGCCGAATGAATAGCTATCTTTGCAGTATAATAGGAAAGCTATCATGGTTGATATACTTTTAAAACGCTATTTATGGCTGATTGACACCCTGCGTAACAGAGGTGAAATGACCTACGAGGAGATTTCATCGGCGTGGGAACGTTCTGCGCTCAATGACAATGTATCAACTTTGTCAAAGCGAACACTGTATAATCATTGTCAGGCAGTGGGCCGTCATTTCGGGATTGAGATAACATGCCGACGGGGGCGTAATCTTAACTACTATTATATCTCCAATCCCGAGGTTTTGAGAGATAACAGCATGAACAATTGGCTGATCGAGAATTTCTCGGTTTCAACGTTGCTGTTGGAGAACAAAGATATGGCAGATAAGATATTGCTTGAGGATATACCTTCAGGACGAATGTATCTGGATGAGTTACTTGCGGCAATGAGAGAGGGAGCCGTTGTAAGACTTTCCTACCGCAATTTTTCGGGGCGCGGATATGATGATTTAGATGTGGAGCCGTTGTGCGTAAAGCTTTTCAAACGACGGTGGTATGTACTCACCCGACTGACCGGAAACGGCAAATTAAGGATATTTGCACTTGATCGCATTACTTCCTTGGGAAAAACCGGATGCAAATATATGTATCCATCCGATTTTTCACCGGCGGAGTTGTTTGCTCCTTATTTCGGTATTGTAGCGTTGACAGGTGATGTGTCTGAAACAATAAGATTGCGGATTTATGATGAGTTGAGAGGATATCTCAAATCTCTACCCCTCCATCATTCTCAGACAGTTGTAGAAGAATTGGACAATCACATGGATGTTACTGTAAAAGTTGCTCCTACATTTGATTTCATACAGGAGATTCTCTCACATCGGGAGCAGATAGAAGTGATTGCTCCGGAATCCTTGCGCAAAGAGCTTTATGATTTAATCACAAAAATGGGAAACCGCTATGAAAATTCTGACTAGACCAATTAGACCAATTTGTCTAATTAGACCAATAAAACCCTCACCCGATTCCGACTAACTGGATGTCGAAAATCAGCGTGGAGCCTCCCGGGATGCCGGGAATCGAGCGGCGGCCATAGCCTTGCTCGGCCGGGATATAGATTTCCCACCGGTCGCCGGGATGCATCTGCTGCAGGGCGATAATCCACCCGGGGATGAGGTCGCGCAGCCTGAACGCGGGTGCCGTGCCGCCACGGCTGCTGTCAAATGTCTTCCCGTTGATGAGTTTGCCGGTATAGTTCACCACGACCACGCTTGAGCGGTTGGGGCGCGGGCCGTCGGGGTTGCCGCGTTTCAGCACTTTGTAAAAGATTCCTTTGTCAAGGGGGGTGACACCCGGCTCGGCGGCTTTATCGACGAGCCACTGCCGGTTGCGCATGATATAGTCTTCTTTGGCCATAGGGAGGTCAGTATTATCCAAGGATTTTGCGTATCTCGCGGGCATCCGCAGTCAGGCGCGAGCGCAGTTTTTCAAGTGATGTGAATTTCTTTTCGTCCCGCACCCGGGCGATGAAGTCGATGGAGATTTCCTCGTCATAGAGGTATCCCTTGAAGTCGAGAATGTGGGCCTCGATGGAGATTTCACGCTGAGCCTCGGTGTCGTTGACGGTGGGGCGGTAGCCTATGTTTACCATAGCCGGGCGAGTCTCGCCGTCGGGGGTGACGGCTTTGGCCGCATATACTCCGGCGGCGGGAATGAGCGTGTCGGGTTCCGGGATGCGGATATTTGCCGTCGGGAAACCGATTGTGCGGCCTATGCGGTTGCCGGTGACGACGATTCCGCGCAGGCGGTAGGGGCGGCCTAACGCCTCGGTGGCTTTGTCGACATCTCCTTGGCGCAGATGCTCGCGTATAATCGACGAGCTTACCGGAGCGCCGGCACCCCGGTATTCGGGAGCCTCGATGACGGTCATTTTGAGGTCGTTGCCTATCGCGCGGTACTGCTCGATTCCCTCGGCGCGGTCGCGCCCGAAACGGTTGTTGAACCCGACCACAAGGGTCTCGACGCCAAACTTGCGGTTGAGCATCGACAGAAACTCACGCGCGCTCATGCGCCGCATCTTGTCGTTGAACGACAGGATGATGCAGTCTTCAGCCCCGGCCTCGCCGAGCAATGCCATGCGGTCTTCAAGGCTTGTCAGCAACCGGGGGGCGTCGAGGGGACGCACCGTCACCAGCGGGTGGCGGCTGAATGTCACAACCGACGGCGTCAGTCCACGCGCCCGACCTTCGAGCTTTACATAGTCAATAAGAAAGCGGTGGCCGGCATGAACGCCGTCCCACATCCCGACAGCCGCAATGCGCCGCCGCGTCTTGTCTTCCTTATTAATGATTTTCATAATTATCTGCTTAAATAATTGTCGAGAACAGTCTTGAACTCCTCGCCGGGACGGATGATGACAGCCTGATAGCCGTAGCTGACAGCAGCGTCAACATTAGCCTGCGAGTCGTCAAAGAAAAGTGTATCGGCGGGCGCGATGCCAAACTTGGAGGCCGCGTAGTCAAATATCCGTCGCTCCGGCTTGCAGCTCAGAGCCTCGTAAGAAGTAACAATTCCGTCAAAGTAATAGTTGATGTCATGCCCGTCGGCGCGGAAACATGCGTCGATGCGCGAGTTCATCATGATGGGGTTGGTATTGGACAGCATGTAGAGCGGATAGTGGCGGTGGAGCTGTTCAAGGCTCCGCAGCCGCGACACCGGGATACCGAGCAGAAACTCGTTGAACGCCGCGTCCATCACCTCGTCGCTGACGGGGCGCGGCAGCATCTTGCGAATCTCGGCGCGGAACTCCTCGGCCGAAATTTTCCCTTCCTCAAGTTGCAGGAACGGTCCCTTCTGGCCATACAGTCCGAGAAAACTGTCAATATTCTCCATGCCAAGCTGCTCAAACGCCTTGACACAGTGATTGCGGTCGATATCCATGATAACGCCGCCCAAATCAAACATCAGATTCTTTACCATGCTGCAAAGTTACGAAATTAATACTTAATTCGTAATGTATAATTGTCACGTCTAAGTGATTCCGTGAAAAAAAGTCGGTGCTTTGTTTGTTTTGTGAGAAATTGTCTTTATTTTTGTGAAAAGTGTTTGATAAATGTAAGTTGTGTTTCATTTTTTTAGGCCAATATGTATAAACTTTACTTTTTCTTGTTGTCGGCGGTCGCGCTGTTGCCGGCCGCGCTCGGTGCCAAGACATGTTCTGTGACGCTTAATGTCGATAATCCGGCTGTGTTGTCGGCAACCTTTCAAGGAAATCCTGTGGAGCTGTCGGCCGGGGCCAATGTTCTGACCTTTGAGGGGGACGGGTATAATCTGTCGGCAAAACTTGAAGTCAATTCGACCGACCCCGATGTAATCATGGAGAGTGTCGTGTGTGAGACGGAGGGGTTTAACGCCCGCCCGGTTCAGAAGGGGGTGAAATGGGAGATGTGGCTCTATGAGGAGAACGACGGTTGTGTCTACACTGTCACTACCCGTGACATGTCGCCGCTGCGCACGGCTTCCTGCACGATTACGGTGCTTGACGACGGCGGCGGTATCGCTGCGTCGCGCGGAGGGCATGCCTTTGACCTCGCAACGGGGAGTCAGACGGTGAAATTTGACCCCGAAAGCGAGACTGAGTTTGTGTTCACGCTTAACTCGTGGGTTTCGTGTCACACTTTTACGGTCAACGGCGAGCCTGTCGAGAAAACTTTCTATGAGTATGAGGTGACACTTGCCGACGGCGACGAGGTGGTGATAGCGGTCTATGATCCGGTCAACACCGTCCCGGTGCGTATCAATGTAAATCCCGAGGGGGTAGGGGCGATACGCAGTGTCGACGTGAATTATGTGAACATAGATGACTGGGCCGAGTTCACGGTCAAGGCTGGCGAGAAAGTAGGCATTTCCTATAACACCGAAGATTATAATGTCAAGTCAATCACTGTCAACGGCGAGCCGCAGGCGGTCGGCTATACCCAAGTGTTGGCTGTGGCCGATCCCATCGAAATCAACATCTCGGCAGCACCTTGGGGCGACATGACGGTTATTGTAAACGTCACGATTCCCGAGGCGGTGAAGATGTACTATATTGAGGATATAATCAATGGAGACGGGGAACCCGATGTCGTTTCCCATGACCGTTTCCCGCTTGTGAAAGGTGAGAACATCGTGAAGTTTCCCGAGCGTGACACGCGGCTGGTGATTGTGCCGCGTTATGGCTATTTCTCCGACATTACCGATGCCGACGGCAATCCGGTCGCTATCGAGGACAACTGTGTCGTGAACCCCTACGACGGTATGGTCATCAATATCGACTCTCAGACGCTTGACTATGACGGTCGTTTCGCGATTTTCGTCGACGGCAAGTATGGCAAAAACGAGATAACTACCCCGGGCGAACCCCCCACCGTAGACTTTGACTTTGCTTGCTACGCCCATGCGTGGTCCGAGGACTGGGCCGACATCGAGCAGGGCGGTTATACCTTTATCCCCCTGATTACAGAGTATGACATTCTGTGGCAGTTGGCCGTTATGGGTTGCCATGTGGGACAGATGGATGTGTATCTCGACAATGTCTGTGTCTCTGACGGAATCGAGCACAATGTGTGGGGTGACTGGTATTCCGATTATTTCAAACCGGCCAACGGCACCGTGTTCCGTTTCTATCCCTGCGGCATGGCAGGGATGCACGAACTGCGCTTTGACATTGCCGACGATGCCGCGGATGTCGAGGTGCTTGCCGACCACATGAATCCTGTCGCTGATTTGGTTGCGCCCTGCCGGTGTTTCCCTGCTCAAGAATTTACCGTGCGCAATACCGGTGAGCTGTCGGTCGTGCTTGGTGACGAGGCCCTTGTGCCGGACAGTGAGGGCAACTACAGCTTTGCTGTCGACGGCGACGTTACGCTCCACATCGGAGGCAACTCAGGTATCGACGTCATCACCGCCGACAAGGCCGGTGACGAGACGGTTATCTATAACCTTCAGGGTATCCGCATGAACCGCGACCTTGACGCCCTCCCCGCCGGAATATACATTGTAAACGGCAGGAAAGTTGTCAGGTAGCCTGCTTGACAGGAGGCATTAAACAGCGACCCGGACGCTTTATAATGGGCGTCCGGGTCGCTGTTATATTTTTTGCCGAGCCACGGTAATCAGAGGAAGTGGAGTCGGTTCTGGAGGTTCTTGAGGTAGATGCGTCCCACCATGACTTCGGCGTTTTGGAATGGTGCGAAAAGGTTGACTTTGGACTTGCCGATGAGCAGGACGTAGTCGATGTTGACGATGTAGGACTGGTGGGTCTGGATGAATTTGGACGACAGGTTGAGGATGTCGGTTGCCGAGGTTGTCTTTTTGAGCGTGACGACGGTGTTGTCGCGGGTTATGGCCTCCCAAAGTTTGCGCTTGGAGTTGTAGCGGAAAAACCCGATGTCGCTTATGTGCATGACGCGCATTTCGGCTGTCACTTGTGTCAGGGCCACGACGATGCGTGTGTCGGTATCGGATGTTGTGTCGGGGAGTGGGTGAATGGAGCTGATGTGTGACCCGGCCGCAGTGGTGTACCGGAACCGCTGTATCGTCTTGTCGAGCTCGCGGATGTCGATGGGTTTCAGCAGGTAGTCGTGCTCGCCCCGGTGAAAAAGTTTTCCGTCTGAGGCATATTTGTCATAATATGCCGTGTACATTACGGTGTAGGGCGGTTCATCCATTTCGTTGATAGCCGATAGCAGTTCGAGTCCGTTTCCGTCGGGAAGGTCGATGTCAAGGAAAAGGAGGTCGGGGTGGTGCTGTTCGATAGTTGCGATTGCGCCTGCGGCATTAGCGGCTGAACTGACTATCGACAGGTCGCTGTAGGCAGCGAGCATTTCGGTCAGCCGCTCGACGGCCCGCGGGTCGTCGTCGACAATGGTTACGGTTGAGGGAAGTTCGTGGCTCATGGACTGGTGTGCTAATAAAATGCGGTTATCAAGCTACAAATTTAAATAAAATTCCGATTATTTAAGGGATATTGTTACTCGATAAAAATTAAACGTCGAAAAATCGTAGCCAAATGCCGTGTAATTCGGCTTAAATGTCAAAAGTTTATGTGGTTGCTGTCAACAGGCCGGGTACAAATGCAAAAGTCGGTGATATGTGTAATAAAATGTAAAAATAAATAAATAAGGTTAAATATGGCGTTTCCTTTGCGGAAAATGCGGTCACGGGGGCTCGTGCAGGGGGTCGGCAGGTTGCAGATGAGGATAAAATATTGTAACTTTGCGGTGTTAAAGTCACGGAGGGGGCCTTGAGCTCCCTCCTTTGTTTGTTCAATCTCTTTTATCGATGCTTGACAAGAAAGAAATAATATCGTTAGTCGAGAAGGCGGTCGAGGGTACTGACGCGTTTATCGTGTCGGTGTCGGTTTCGGTTGCCAATGACATTGTTGTGGAGCTTGATTCTCCGACGGGAATCGACCTCGATTTCTGTGCCGAAGTTACCCGTGCGATCAACGACGCCCTTGACCGTGACGTTGAGGATTATTCGCTTGAGGTGGGGTCGGCCAGCCTGACGGCACCGTTCAAGGTCAGGGAGCAGTATGAAAAGCACCTTGGCGACGATGTTGAACTTCTTACCCGTGACGGCCGAAAGCTGCGCGGCGTGCTGACTGCTGTCGGTGACGATGATTTCACTGTCGAGATAACCCGCAAGGTGAAGGAGGAGGGCAAAAAGCGACCGGTCATGGTCGCGCAACCCGAGACATTTGCCTACGGTCAGGTGAAGGAGGTCAGGTATGCCCTCAGCTTTAAATAAATTCGGAAAAACAAAATAGTAAAACAATCATATCCCCATAGATAACAACAATATGGCTAAGAAAGAGGAAGCTCCCAATATGGTCGAGCGCTTTGCTGAGTTCAAGGAACTGAAAAATATCGACAAGACCACGATGATAAGTGTCTTGGAGGAATCGTTTCGCAACGTGCTTGCCAAGATGTTCGGTACCGATGAGAATCTTGATGTCATCATGAACCCTGATAAGGGCGACGTGCAGATTTTCCAGAATCTCGAAGTGGTGCCCGACGGTGAGGTGACCAATCCCAATATTCAGATTTCGCTGTCCGACGCCCGTGCCGACGAAGACCCCGATGTCGAGATCGGCGAGGAGCACACCAAGGAGATTTTCTTTGCCGACTTCGGCCGTCGCGCCATCCTTAACCTGCGGCAGACTCTGCAGTCAAAGATTCTTGACCTTCAGAAAGAGGCTGTGTTTACCAAGTTCAAGGAGCTCGAAGGAGAGCTGGTGACCGGCGAGGTGTATCAGACATGGTCCAAGGAGACCCTTCTGCTCGACGATGACAAGAACGAGCTTCTCCTTCCCAAGAACCAGTCAATCCCCGGCGACTACTTCCGCAAGGGAGAGACAGTGCTTGCCGTCATCCACAACGTGGACAACAAGAACAACAATCCCAAGATAACGGTGTCGCGCACAAGCGACGTGTTCCTGCGCCGCCTCTTTGAGCGCGAGGTTCCCGAGGTTCACGACGGCCTCATCAACATCCGCGCCGTGGCCCGCATCCCGGGCGAGCGTGCCAAAATCGCCGTCGAGAGTTATGACGACCGCATCGACCCGGTGGGCGCGTGTGTGGGTGTCAAGGGCTCCCGCATCCACGGCATCGTGCGCGAGCTTCGCAACGAAAACATCGACGTAATCAACTATACCTCCAACCCGTCGCTTTTCATCCAGCGCGCCCTCAGTCCCGCCAAGGTGTCAAGCATCCATCTCGACGAGGAGGAAAAGAAGGCCGAAGTGTTCCTGCGCCCCGAAGAGGTGTCGCTCGCAATCGGCAAGGGCGGTTTGAACATCAAGCTCGCCTCGATGCTGACCGGATATGTCATCGACGTTTACCGCGACACAGAGGAGAACTTTGACGAGGATATCTATCTCGACGAGTTCAAGGATGAAATCGACGGATGGGTAATCGACGCGTTCAAGGAAATCGGCTGCATCACGGCCAAGAACGTGCTCAACACCCCGCGTCAGCTCCTTATCGACAAGACCGACCTTGAGGAAGACACTGTTGACAACGTGCTTGAAATCCTCCGGGCCGAGTTTGAGGACGATGACGAGCCTGCGGCTGCCCCCGCTCCCGAGACTCCGGCTCCCGCCGCTCCCGAGGCACCCGCCGAGGATGCCGAGCCCGAGGCTTGATTCAGGCCACGCCGCTGTTTCCTCCCCTCACTTTTAAAATAGAAAACCCTTCAAACATATATGGCGAGAATTAAAATTAGTCAAGCAGCAAAAGAATTTAACGTGTCGATACCCACTGTGATAGAGCAATTGCAGAAAACGGGTATCACGATTGACGGGAGCAATCCCAACACCCGCCTCGACGAGAATGCTTATCGCGCTCTTGTCGACGCGTTCCAGCCCGACCGCGCCCAGAAAAAGCAGTCAGACTCGCTTTCGGGCCGTACCCAACAAGGGGAGCAGCGCACTGCGGCCCCTAAGGAGGAGAAACCTAAGGAAACCCCTCGCCCGGTTGAAAAACCTGCTGAAAAGCCTGCCGAAAAGGCTGCTGAAAAGGCTGCTCCCGCAACCCCTGCCGCTCCCGTGAAGTCAGAACCCGAAGTGTTCACCCTCGGGACCACTCCTCAGGTTTCAGGCCCCAAGGTAATCGGCCAGATTGACCTCTCGGCGCTGAACCAGTCGACTCGCCCCAAAAAGAAATCGAAGGAGGAAAAGCGCAACGAGCGCAAAGCCCAGTCACAGGCACAGCAAGGACAGGGTCAGGGCGGCGGTGACCGCAAGAAACGTCGCAGAATAGGCGGCAAAGAGAAAATCGACATTGAAAAGACTGCCGGTCAGGGCGGAAACAGCGGAAACGGCAACCAAGGCGGCGGCAACAACCAAGGCGGCAATAACCGCGGCGCCAACAATAACCGTGGTGCCAACGACCGCAACCGTGACCGCGGCAACAAGAACCGCGACCGTCGTCCCGTTCATGTGGAAGTCAACGAGGAGGATGTGCAGAAACAGGTGCGCGAGACTCTCGCCCGACTGACCAATAAGGAAAAGGGTCAGAAGAAGGGTGCCAAGTGGCGCAAGGAGAAACGCGAGGCATTCGCATCGCGTGCCAGCGAGGCCGCCATGCAAGAGGCTGCCGAAAGCAAGGTGTTGAAGCTCACCGAATTTGTGACCGCCAACGACCTCGCGTCGATGATGGATGTGCCCATCAACAATGTTATCGCCACCTGTATGAACCTCGGCGTGATGGTTTCAATCAACCAGCGTCTTGACGCCGAGACAATCAACATCGTAGCCGACGAGTTCGGGTTCAAGACCGAATATGTATCGGCCGAGGTTGTCGAGGCAATCCATCAGGAAGAAGACACCGAAGACCAGCTCGTGACACGTCCCCCGATTGTCACCGTCATGGGTCACGTCGACCACGGCAAGACATCGCTGCTCGACTACATCCGCAACGCCAACGTTATCGCCGGCGAGGCAGGCGGCATCACGCAGCACATCGGTGCCTACAACGTGAAACTTTCCGACGGCCGTCACATCACCTTCCTCGACACTCCCGGTCACGAGGCGTTTACCGCGATGCGTGCCCGTGGTGCCAAGGTTACCGACCTCTGTATCATCATCGTGGCAGCCGACGACAACGTCATGCCGCAGACCGTCGAGGCTATCAACCATGCCTCGGCAGCAGGCGTGCCCATCGTCTTTGCCATCAACAAGATAGACAAACCCACCGCCAACCCCGACAAAATCAAGGAGGAACTCGCCGCCATGAACTATCTCGTCGAGGACTGGGGCGGAAAATATCAGTCACAGGACATTTCGGCCAAGAAAGGCATCGGAGTTGACGAGCTTATGGAGAAGGTTCTCCTCGAAGCCGAGCTGCTCGACCTCAAGGCCAACCCCGACCGCAACGCGACCGGCTCGATTATCGAGTCGTCGCTCGACAAGGGTCGCGGATATGTGGCCACGGTGCTTGTGCAGAACGGAACGCTCCATGTGGGCGACACCATTCTTGCCGGTACCCACTACGGTAAAATCAAGGCGATGTTCAACGAGCGCAACCAGCGCATCAAGGAGGCCGGTCCCGCCGAGCCCGCGCTGATTCTCGGTCTCAACGGCGCACCCACCGCCGGCGACGCGTTCAATGTCATGGACACCGAGCAGGAGGCGCGCGAAATCGCTACCAAGCGCGAGCAGCTGCAGCGTGAGCTCGGTCTCCGCACCAAGAAGATTCTCACGCTTGAGGATATCGGCCGCCGCCGTGCCATCGGCAACTTCCAAGAGCTCAACATCATCGTCAAGGGTGACGTTGACGGCTCGATCGAGGCACTCAGCGACTCGCTCATCAAGCTCTCGACCGAGGAAATTCAGGTCAATGTGCTCCACAAGGCTGTCGGCGAAATCTCGGAGAGCGACGTGACTCTCGCCGCCGCATCCGATGCCATCATCATCGGTTTCCAAGTGCGCCCCTCTATGGCCGCCCGCCGCGCCGCCGAGCGCGACGGTGTCGAAATCCGTCTCTACTCGGTCATCTATCAGGCAATCGAGGAGGTCAAGGACGCTATGGAAGGCATGCTTGCTCCCGAAATCAAGGAGGAGGTCATCGGTACGGCCGAAGTTCTTCAGACATTCCACATCTCCAAGGTCGGCACCATTGCCGGAGCCATCGTGCGCGAGGGCCGCATCAAGCGCGGTTCCAAGGTGCGCCTGATCCGCGACGGTATCGTCAAGTACACCGGCGACCTCGGCTCGCTCAAGCGCCTGAAGGATGATGTCAAGGAAGTGACCTCGGGTTATGACTGCGGTATCAGCATCGCGGGATATAACGACATCCGCGAGCGTGACATCATCGAGGCTTACGAGGAAGTCGAAGTTAAGAAAACGCTGTAAACAAGTAACAGATAACAAATAACAAATAAAAAATGGCGGATAAAAGATGGTTAAAGCTCTTTTATCGGCCATTTTTTGAAATATGTTATTTTTTATTTGATATCTGTTATTTGAAATATGTCATTTGATATTTTTTATCTGACAACATGGTTCACATCAATATCGGGTCCAATCTCGGTGACCGCAAGAAGATTGTCGCCAAAGCTGCCGCGATGATCGAGGAGCGGCTGGGCGTAAAAGCGCGCCGTGCCCCGCTGGTCGAGACCCCGGCATGGGGATTTGAGTCGGCCAACAAGTTTATCAATCTCGGAATCGCTCTTGATGCCGGGATTGAGCCTGTCGCACTGCTGCGCATCCTCAGAGGGATTGAGCGTGAAATCGACCCGTCGCCTCATCGTGACGCATCGGGTGACTACATTGACCGCTCTATCGACATAGACCTTATTGCGGTCGGGGAAACTGTAATCGAATCGGCGGAACTGACTCTGCCACACCCGCGTATGCGTGACCGGCGTTTTGTCCTCCTGCCGATGGTCTCGCTGGAGCCGTCGTGGAGAGACCCGTTGTCAGGTAAAAGCGCAGCCGAGCTGCTTGCCGCGGAATGGAAGGGGCGGCTGCTCGATGCCGCCAATCCCGACAAGATAGCCATCCTCTCGCGTTTCTTCAAGACGGGGCCGGGAGAGTATGGCGAGGGCGACCTGTTTATCGGACTGACCGTGCCTGAGAACCGTGCGATTGCCCGCGATTACTACGCGGCGCCGCTCGAAACGATTGCCTGCATGCTCCGTAGTCCCGAGCATGAATACCGCCTGTCAGGTTTTCTTGCCCTCGTCGCCCGCTACAAAAAGCTGCGCGACCCGGAGGAAAGGCGCCGGACGGTGGAATTTTACCTTGACAATGCCGAGCGGGCCAACAACTGGGACCTTGTCGACCTGTCATGTTATGAAATCCTCGGGGCACATGTCGTCGCAACCGGCGAGACCGACATTCTCGACCGGCTGAGCGATAGCGGCAACCTGTGGCGCGAGCGCATCGCGATTGTCTCGACAATGGCGATGGTGAGGGCCGGAGAGATGTCCATGACGCTGAAACTCGCCGAAAAATACCTCGCGCACACCCACCTGCTCATCCACAAGGCCACCGGCTGGCTACTTCGCGAGGCAGGCAAGCGCGACATTGACGCGCTGACAGGATTCCTTGACCGCCACGCCGCGGTGATGCCGCGCACGGCGCTGCGATATGCGGTTGAAAGGCTGCCCGAGGAACGCAGGCGCCATTACATGAAACAGAAATAAAAGATGAAGATATGACCAAAATATCGGCAACAATACTGGTCTACAACGAGGAGAAACGCATCGCAGCGTGTCTCGACTCTCTCGTCGGTGTGGCTGACGAGATAATAGTGGTCGACTCGATGTCGACCGACTCGACCGTTGAAATCTGCCGCCGTTACGGCTGCAAAATCTCCCACCGCCATTTTGACGGCTACGGGGTGCAGAGGCAGTATGCCACATCGCTGACAACCCATCCCTATGTCCTGTCGCTCGATGCCGACGAGGTGTTGTCGCCGGCGTTGCGCAACTCGATAATCACGCTGAAGGAAGACGGCCTTGAAAAGCACCGCGTCTACTCGATGTCGCGGCTTAATTTCTACTGCGGTGTTCCTGTGCGCCGCTGCGGATGGTACCCCGACTTGCAGATACGGCTATTTGACAAACGGTATGCCAACTGGAACCTGCGCGACGTTGCCGAGCGGGTGATATTCCGTGACACTATCCGTCCGTGCCGTCTTGACGGCGACATACTTCATTACCGTTGTGACACGCATGAAAAGTTTGAGGCGGTCAACAACAACCACGCCGCCATCCGCGCGCGTGTCATCGCGACTGAAGCTGACTCTATCGCCGCCGGTTCACCGCTGATGCACGGGTTGAAAGCGTTTTTCAGCACCTATATCTCCCACGGCGGGATTCTCGACGGCCAAGCGGGCCGCGCCATTTCGCGCGAGGCTTTCCGCACCGAAATGCTTGCCTACAGCGTGGCAAAACGACTTATCAAGAAAAGAAAATCTGAAGGGTGAAAGGTGAAGATAACCCCTTTGTTATCTTTTATTTTTTATCTCCACTCAGGCGCAGCCGGAATCTTTATAATAGGGGGAAATGTTAAATTATATATGTTATACAACATAATTTAAAAACATTTTGTACCTTTGCAGCGTTTTAAGGAATATAAGATAGACAAAGATTGTTTTAGGTAATTAAATTTTTGAGTTATGCTTAATTTTATCAAAAAGGCCGCAAAATGGTATTGCGAGGCCAGTGCCCAGATTTATGTTCATGACAATGACCACGGGCATGTAAACAGAAGAGTATGTTGAAATTTTACTGATTACAGATCGCCTCTTGTCAATATTGACAAGAGGCGATTTTTTATGTCTTAACGGGTGATTGTCAGTGCGAGGGAGTCGCGACGTGAGCGAAAGGCGTTGAATGTCTCGAAAATGTCCATCAAGGCGATTAGCGAGTTGCTGACCTGAGTGTCAATGGAGCTGGATGAGACCGACGGACTGACATCCTGCCCCTGAAGCAGTCCCGAGACACCCGAAATCTGCCGGAACATCGACATCTGGAGATTAAGCATCTGTGACGCGGCGGGATTGATATTTCCGGTTGTCAGCTGGAAGGGCATCTGTTCGCAGTGACGCGACAGCGGTATCACGCCGCCCGGGACATTCCACATGTCGACGGCCTGCTGGACGGTATATTCCTGCGGGAGTGCCCCTTCGGGAAGTATCAAAAGGCTTTTGGCCGATGCCGACATCATCTTGTCAAGAATGGTGATGGTGCGGTTGATGTGGAGCTGGTTGTCGACGACATCCTCGATAAAGGGATGGACTTCACCGTCGGTCAGCGGGTAAAGGGTGATGGCAAACGGGTGCATGCCCGAGGGAAACGGGGAGGCGGTCTCGTCGAGCAGAGTGCCGTCGGGGGCGAAATAGCGGCACATCCATTTTGCGTCGAATATGTCGGGGTTATCGTGACGGGGGCTTATGTCGCGTGTCCACACCTCGATAACGCGGCACCGCGAGGGGTCGGAGGGAAGGTGGAAGACGGCCTCGTCGGAGGGGGCAAACAGGCTTGCCTGTGTGAACGGCACGCCGCGGGACAAGTCGGCACCATAGGTTTCGGTGAGAAATCTGTTGCGCTTTGCGTCTCCGTGGCCGAAACGCATTATAATCTCGGGCAGGGTCCACTCGTGGAGCATCCCGATCAGTTCCATGTCGCTGCCACGGGGATCGGTGAACCGGGAGAAGAACACGCGCGAGGGTGACACGTTGTCGACCCACACACCCTGATGCCCTATGCGGCGTTCATAGATGACCCGCTGCACGGCGCATCCCGAGATGAGGAATTCCTCAAGCAGGCGGCTGTCAAGCTCGTTGAGGTTGTTGCGGGCGGCGATGTCGGGCGGAAGGGCTGACAGGAATGTGCGTTCCGATGAGGCAAGGGCGCGGAAACGCCCCACGACACTCTTGACGAGGTTGCGCAACAGGTTGTTGGTCAGGGGATACATGCCGTCGCTGCGCATACGGTCCCCTTCGGTCATGACTTTGCCGTCTTTTCCCACGGTTTTGTCATCCCATTGACGGCCGTAGGTGAAGTTTTTCATACGGGTGCGCACACGGCGCATTTCGCCGCATGCCATCCAAGCATCGCGGGCGGAAGTGAATTGTGGAAACATGTTGACAGATTACGAATAACAAATAACAAATAACGAATAACAAATAAAAAATAACAGATTGAATGACAAATAAAAATCAAATCAAATCAGGGCGAGGGCGCGGGTGTCGAGGGGGTAGGTGCCCGGCTCGGGGTCACGCACGACGGTGAGTGTGGTCAGGCGTCCCCGCTGAGGGACGGAATAGAGTGTCAGAACTCCGCCGCTGTGAATGGCGACGGGGGAGGACGACCCTGCGCGGGTGAATTTGTGGCGTTGCCGCCGGGCGGTGGCCGAATGCGGGTCGGTCACTATCTGCGCGGGGCACGGCCACGACGACACGCCGACTTCTATTACGCGTCTGACACCCGTAGGCAGCGGTATGCGCGCAACCCCGTCGGAGTCACGCGACATCGCGACCTCTGAGGAAATGTCGGCAGTCACAAGCAGGTCGGGCGGCGCGGTGTCGAGTAGATTGAAGTACCAAGCCTCCATTTCGGTGACGATGATGGAGTCGAGGTCGATGCCGTCGGTGCGCGTGACCGAGCAGTCGTTGCGCAGAGGCTCGTGATAGCGGTGGAGCCGCCACCGGGCAATCATTTCGGGTTGAGAAAGGGTTGTTTTCATAATACACACAATTTTTTTATGGACAAAATTCATCTTGGATCGGAAGCACAAAGGTAATGCCCCGCGACGGCGTTTTTGGTGCGATAATGTCGCATTTTTTGCGAAAAATCAGTAATTTAGGCTATTATCATAAAGTTTGCAATCTGATAAGATTGCTGCCTTGAGTAGCTCCGGGTTGCGCACACGCAACCCGGAGAACAGGGCGATAACGAGGCTGGAATCTGAAAAGATTCTTCTTTGTCACAGAGGGTTGAAGAATCTTTTCAGATTCTGTTGTGTGGGTTCTTTTCCCGGGGGTTGCGCACACGCAACCCCCGGCTATTCAAGGGGCAATCTTGTCAGATTGCTGTTGTGCAATTTGTTAATATACAATCTCTTAGTCCTTATCTTGTAGCGTCGTCGCTGTGGGCAATATCGCTGACTTGAGGGTATTGCAGCCACCTCCGGTGGCTTGACGCTATGACTGGAAAACTCTCTCGTCGCCATTATTCGCTGAATGGTTACCCGGGTTGTCCAAATGAGAAAAAAATTGTAATTTTGTGTGAGAATCACAAGATAAATCACTATGGCAAAGAAGATAGTAGAGACCCCGCTGATGAAACAGTATCTTCAGATGAAGGCAAAGCATCCCGATGCGATACTGCTGTTCAGGGTGGGGGATTTTTATGAGACGTTCAGCGACGATGCCATCACGGCCTCGGAGATTCTGGGCATAACGCTGACGCGCCGCGCCAACGGGTCGGCGCAGTCGGTCGAGCTTGCCGGGTTTCCGCATCACGCGCTTGACACCTATCTTCCGCGCCTCGTGCGTGCCGGAAAGCGCGTCGCTATATGCGAGCAGCTTGAGGATCCCAAGACCACCAAGAAACTGGTCAAGCGCGGCATCACCGAGCTTGTGACCCCGGGCGTTGCCATCAATGACAATATCCTTGACCACCGCGAGAACAATTTCCTCGGGGCGGTCCATTTCGCCAAGCAGGGCGCGGTCGGTGTGGCGTTTCTCGACATTTCGACCGGGGAATTCATGACAGCCGAGGGCGACACTGATTATGTGGGGAAACTTCTTTCCAACTTCGCCCCCAAGGAGGTGCTTGTCGAGCGCGGGAAAAAGGCGCTGGTAAGGGAGGCTTTCGACGACAGTTATCTGCTGTCGGAGCTCGATGACTGGATGTTTACCCCCGAGGCCGCCCATGACAGGCTGCTGAAACAGTTTGAGACCGCGTCGCTGAAAGGATTCGGCGTCGACCATCTTCAGCTCGCCATCGTCGCGTCGGGCGCCATACTCCACTATCTCGACATCACGCAGCACACCGGGT
>CAMWRO010000014.1 GCA_947176615.1 uncultured Porphyromonadaceae bacterium | reverse complement strand
CCTTGGAGGCGAGGGCCGACGAGCGGCTGAGGCGGGCGTTGACCTCGATGACGCGGTATTCCATCGACGCGGGGTCAAACGCATACTGCACGTTACATTCGCCGACGATGCCGATGTGACGGATGATCTTGATGGCGAGTTTGCGCAGATAATGGTAGTCTTCGTTGGAAAGCGTCTGCGACGGAGCGACAACGATTGACTCGCCGGTGTGGATGCCGAGCGGGTCAAAGTTTTCCATGTTGCAGACGGTGATACAGTTGTCGTAACAGTCGCGCACGACCTCATACTCGACCTCTTTCCACCCTTTGAGCGATTTCTCGATGAGCACTTGGGGTGAGAACGAGAGGGCCTTGTCGACGAGCGAGACAAGCTGCTGCTCGTCGTCACAGAATCCGCTGCCGAGACCGCCGAGGGCGTAGGCGGCGCGGACGATGACGGGGTAGCCGAGACGCGAGGCGGCCTCGATGGCCTCGTGGGTCGAGTTGACAGCCTCGCTCTTGATTGTCTTGACGTTGATTTCGTCGAGCTTCTTGACAAAGAGCTCGCGGTCCTCGGTGTCCATGATGGCCTGAACCGGGGTGCCGAGAACCTCGACATTATATTTTTCAAGCACGCCTCCGCGATACAGTTCCACGCCGCAGTTGAGGGCGGTCTGGCCGCCGAATGCGAGCAGTATGCCGTCGGGGCGTTCCTTGGCGATTACTTTTTCTACGAAATAGGGAGTGACGGGGAGAAAGTAGATTTTGTCGGCAAAGCCGTCAGAAGTCTGCACCGTGGCGATGTTGGGGTTAATCAGCACGGTGGTGATCCCTTCCTCTTTCATGGCCTTGAGGGCCTGAGAGCCTGAGTAGTCAAATTCGCCGGCCTCGCCGATTTTGAGGGCACCGCTGCCGAGCAGAAGAACTTTCTTGATTTTTTCGTTACGCATGGTCGTCAGATATGTGAAATGAAAGGGATTAAAGCATGTTTACAAACTCGTCAAAGAGAAATTCGGTATCCTTGGGGCCGCTGCTTGCCTCGGGGTGGAACTGGGCCGAGAAAAACGGTTTCTCTTTGTGGCGGATTCCCTCGTTGGTACCGTCGTTCATGTTGATGAACAGCGGTTCCCAGTCGGCGGGAAGGGTATCGTTGTCTACGGCAAAGCCGTGGTTCTGCGAAGTGATGAAACAGCTCTCGGTCCCGGCGCGGCGCACAGGCTGGTTGTGGCTGCGGTGGCCGTATTTGAGCTTGTAGGTTTTGGCACCGGCGGCCTTGGCGAGCAGCTGGTTGCCCATGCAGATGCCGCAGATGGGCTTGCCGATTTCCATCGCCTTGCGGATCAGCTCGACGGTCTCGGTGGCCATGTCGGGGTTGCCGGGGCCGTTGGAGATAAACAGGCCGTCATAGGGTATCGAGGTGAAGTCATAGTTCCACGGCACGCGCACCACTTTCACCCCGCGCCGTGTCAGGCAGCGGATGATGTTGTGCTTCACGCCGCAGTCGACGAGGACGACCGTCTTGGGGCCTTCGCCGTGAATCTCGACATTCTTGCAGCTCACGCGGGCCACGAGGTTCTCCTTGTTGGGGTCGTAAAACTCCACGTCGGGCTGGCCCTCGACGATGATTTTGCCGAGCATCGAGCCGTGCTCGCGCAGGTGCTTGGTCAGCGCGCGGGTGTCGATACCATAGATTCCGGGGATTTTTTCCTCTTTGAGCCAGTCGGCGAGAGAGCGGTCGGCCTGCCAGTGGCTGTGCTCGTGGGAATAATCCTGAGCCACGATTGCGCGGCAGTGGATGCTGTCGCTCTCATAGTATTCGCTGACGTCATCTTTCTCACGCCGCGGGGGCACGCCGTAATTGCCGAGAATGGGATAGGTGGTGACGAGAATCTGACCCTGATAAGACGGGTCGGTAAGGCTTTCGGGATAACCCGTCATAGCAGTGTTGAAAACTACTTCACCGGCAGTCGAAGTCTCGTAGCCAAAAGACTTTCCCTCAAAGGTGGTGCCGTCTTCAAGAATCAGAAAGGCTCGCTTTGTTTGTCGCATACGATAGAATGGAGTATTTGATAATTATTGGTGGCTCGCTCTATCGAGAAAACCGTGCAAATTTACGACAATTTTGCCACACCGCCAAACGTCGGGCCGCAAACCGTCGGCTTTACATGAAAATTTACTACCTTTGTGACGAAATGTCCCGATTATTCTACATCGTTCTGGCGCTTGTCACGATTGTCGCATGTGTCACCGCATGCAACTCGCGCGACGCTCTCGACCGCATCGACGCGGCCGAGGCGGTCGTTGAGACTTGTCCCGACTCGGCCTTCGCGCTACTTCAGGAGGTCGACCCGGAGCGTCTGCACGGGTGGGAGACCCCGGCGAGGTATGCCCTCGCCTACACCACCGCGCAGATAAAATGCGGCCTCCACGTCGATGACGACTCGCTCATCCGCGTTGCCGTCGACTACTACCGCCCCGACTCCACCGTCGAGCACATGCGCGCCCTCTACTATCTCGCCCGGATTTGTCAGTACGCCAACAAGCTCCCCGCCGCCACAAAACACTATACCGATGCCGAAAAAATCGCCCTCCGTCTCAACGACCACTTCTTCCTCGGCCTTATTTACCGCGGTCTGGCGGATGTCTACAGCGAAACATCAATGACTCCTGACGGCGAGCAATATTCACAAAAAAGCCTGTATCATTTTTCCCGACACGGCGACCCGAAGTTTATCAGATATGCACTTGCCGACCTCGCCCGCCTCAGCAAACCGGAACGGACAATTGAATTAGCCGATTCCGCCTTATTCATGGCACGGGAGGTTAATGATTCCGCATGCATGGCATACTCGTTGGAATTAAAATGTTCCTCCTTTTATTTATTAAATGATTATGTCAATGCAAAAAAGCATTTCAACTATCTTATTCACGAGTTTCCGTTCTTCCTCAATTCCATCGTTTATATAAGGCTTGGTGCAAGTTATCACTACCTCAACAATGAGGACAGTTGCACATATTATTTTTCCAAAGCTGAAAATTGCCTGACCAATAGCGCTGACAGCCTTGAACTCTTTTCTGAGAAATATTATATCGCAATTGACAACGACAGGCTCATAGAGGCTATGAATGCCCTTGAGGAATGTCAGCACATTCAGAATCGGCTCGTGACGAAAGCCTATATCCAGTCGGCGGCTATCGCGCAACGCGACTATTTCAAGGAGGAAAATGTCAGGACAAGGCAACAGCTTGAAAAATCCCGATTCATAATCCTGACGCTGATATTTTCCACCCTATTTATCGCCATTATTATATTCATATATATAAGACATACCATCACAGTCAAAAATCTAAGGATTGCCGAAAACATCAGAATGCTCTTTGAACTCAACGAGCGGTTTGAACAGCTGCGCAACGGCAACACCGACCAGTTGACCCATGTCAGCAACGCCGGTATCGAAACCCTCTCCCTGTTCAAGGACCAAATCGCGCTTGTGAGCAAAATCTGCCGGCAGATTTCCTATCAGTCCTCCATCGCTTCCGACAAAAGTAAAACAGCCAAAATCGAGCGCGACACATTGAAACTCTTGGAGGAAAACCGCCCAACCGACGAGACATTTACAAAATTTGAACACATTATCGACTCCCTGCACGACAACATCATATCTCGGCTGCGCGACGAAATCGCCAACCTCACCGAGCGCGAGTGCCGGCTGTTCTGCTGCTTGGTGGCAAAATTTTCCGCTCCCGAAATAGCCTTATTCCTTGGCGAAGACATCAACAACGTCTACCGCCTCAAGTCTCGCCTAAAGAAACGCATCACCGAGACAGACGCGGCAGACAAAGAGACTTTTGAATCACGTTTCTCGTAAATACCTGAAATTCACCACATTGCACAACATTCCTCACCTCTATTCATAATCCGCTGAATATCAGCTATTTACAAGCGTGAGAGAATCACAATTTTCTCCACAAGCATAACACACTGACTATTAAAACATTACAACGATCATAAAAGACCTCGTGAGAGATTTTTCACCGTCCATTTTTAGTGTATGTCTTCCCAAATGTATCTAACTTTGCGACAACACTAACACTTAAAAACAATGGCAAAACTTTCTAAACTATTGCTCGCGTTTCTAATCGCATTATCCTCATCATTTATTGCTTTTGCCGACAATGGAAAATGCAACATGTCGACAATGATATTGAACAATCAATCATTGAATCCATCGACGAACAGGTTAATAATTTCAACTAAATGTTTTGCATTTACTAATATTTAGTTTATATTTGCAGAATACTCTTACAAATCACAAAATCACTTACTATGTTATTCAGGTTTTTCATCGTCATTTTAATCCTTTCCACCACTTTTTCAGGTTACGCAATGGAGGTGGAAAATGACAGCACGGGGACT
Organism: uncultured Porphyromonadaceae bacterium; assembly: GCA_947176615.1. Lineage (GTDB taxonomy): Bacteria > Bacteroidota > Bacteroidia > Bacteroidales > Muribaculaceae > Duncaniella. The sequence continues at coordinate 18,932 of CAMWRO010000014.1, read as the reverse complement.
GACATCACCCTTAAAACGGTCGAGGTCAAATCGGAAATGCTACGCGCCTATGGAAATCACGACGAAATTTTCCTCAGCAAAAAAAATGTTGAATTCGGCAACAACGCGCTTGATGCCATTTCAAGTCTGCCGATGTTCCGCAAAGATTTCAATTCCGACGTGCTGACTCGCTCTGACGGGCGCAGCATCCTCATCCTCATCAATGGCCGCAAGGCATCTTCGCGCGAACTGATGGGATTGCAGGGCCGTGACATTAAAAAAATCATATTCTACTCCGACCCGCCTGCCGAATACTGGGAGGAAGGGGCCGAAACGGTCATGAACGTTATCCTGAAAACCAAGCGCAAACCGAGTTTCATAGCATCGCTCAACACGATGAACGCCGTCGTGTCGCCAAGCGGCAATAATAACATATTCGGAATCTATGCCGATTCTGTCAACATGGTCTCGGCCTCCTACGGGTTTAACTACAATTATGACACAGACCGTCGGGAAAACACCTCTTATGTCTATGATGACATGCGGCGAGATTTCTCGGGAGTCGACGGCTCGTCGAAGTCGGTAATCCACAGCGCTAACCTAAACTGGCAGCATGAGAAGAATAACAATTTCTTTTTCATCGGCACATCTCTCACCAACGGATGGGGGCGCGACAACAACCGACAGACGGCATCAGATTATAACACAACGACTGAAATCTCCGACCGCCTGTACAGCAACATGCGCAACTATAATCTTGACCTTTTTTTCAGACATCACTTCAGTGGGAAACGCATGTTGTCGGTCAATGTCGTGAACACTTACAGCACATCGACGTCCAACTCCGAAAATATCCGGCAACTCATCTATCAGCCGGAAATATTCACAGCGCCAACCCAACTGCTTTCGGCATTCGGCAACTACAATTATTCCATCATCTCGCAAGCCACCTATTCAACACCTTTGTCGGGTGGACGACTCGCCGTCAACGGATATTACCGCTATAAACAATTGAATCAATATGACCGGATAAATGAACATCCATCCCACATATATGACAACTACGGTCTTGCCGGTGTCACATATCAGCGACAAATAAACGAATTCGGACTGTCCGCGACCTTGGCCGGGACACTGATTTCTCGCCGCGGCTACGGCATAAGCCGGAATTACTTCCATCCCACCCCGCGCATAACTCTCTCCTATGTCTCGCGCGCAATGTCGTTACGCCTCGTGTCAAAAATTGATGCCACAACGCCATCTATCGGTATGTTTACCGACAACCCGGTCGCGATTGATTTAAAATATTACTCGGTCGGTAATCCTGACCTTAAACCGGGCACCGCGATACGCAACGAGCTGAGATGGGAATACCTCTCCAAGAATCAAAAGCTGTATCTTGCACCGACGCTGACCTACGTTTACACTCGTCATCCATTTATGCCCTTGATTTCTGAAGCCACAATTGACGGCTGGAATCAGGCTGTATTTATGAAACGCCCCGCCAATATCGACCACTCCAATGATCTCAGTCTTAATCTCAACCTGACTTATTCTCCCACCGACTGGTTGAGAATGATGCCTTACTATGAGATTATTCACACTGCCTACCGCGTGCCCGGCAGGAAAATCACCCACACAAACCACCATCCGGGTATGGCCGTGTGGGTTACGGTGGGAGAATGGGAAGGCTCGGTAGCCTACAACTCGCCGTTTACAAATATGGACGGCGACACATCCATGCGCGAAGGGAGTCAGACCGATGCCAACATAAGATGGAAACACAACTCATTTTCCATCGGCCTGAACTATCACTATCAACGACATTATACCAATCGCGCATGGGGCGACGGCTTTGACTACACCGACAAGGTAGTCCTGAACACCCCGCGCAAAAATCTCACAGTGACATTCACCTATTTCTTCAATAACGGCCGATATTACCGCCACTCACGGAAAGACTTGAACAATACCGACTCTGACAACGGATTGACCAAAGAAACCACGGCCGGTTCAAAATAATTCATCTTTCAATGACTCAAAAATCACTCCGATTTCTCCTTTTTGCAATAAGCGCTATTTTCGCGGAACACATCTGCGCGGATGTGGCGGTATCGGACAGCATCGCCTCTGATACCACCACTGTCCTCGGCGAGGTATATGTGTCGGCACCGACCATAAAAACATTTGCCAACCGCATGGAAATCTTCATGCCCGAGCGCAACCGCAACTACGGGACAAACGCTTTGGATGCAATATCTTCATTGCCGCAATTCCGCAAACCGATAATGGGAGACCAGCTCACAACCCCCGAAGGGACTCCGATTTTCCTGCTCATCGACGGGAAATCGGCCTCTTATAAGGAGTTGATGGCCGTGCGTCCCGAAAACATTGCAAAACTGGTGTTCTATGACCCCGCACCCGCCCGTTATTCGGTTCAAGGGGCATCGGTGGTGCTCGATGTCGTGACCCGTCGACCCAAGGAGGCCTTCTATTCGGCCTATCTCAACACCCTCAATTCGGTCACGACCCTTAACGGTGGCAACTACATCACGCTGAACTATCTTGACTCTACGAATTATGTCTCGGCATACTACAATCTCGGCTACCGCCGCACATCGGGTGAGCGCATCAATCAGACCTATGACTACGGTGACGAGAGATATGACTATGCCGGCATAAAGGGGGCAGGAAAAGACCACGGTCTCAACCACACGGCGAGCCTGACGTGGAAACACAACCGAGGCGGAAACCTTTTCTATGCCAATGTCAACTACAACAACGGTTATACCCTGAATTATTTTCCACAACACGCAACCGCGACAGTCGACGGCACGACCCTGTCGGGCAACCGGGTGTATGACAATGATTATCACGCCAACAGCATATCGCTCGACCTTTATTACCACCATTATTTTTCAAAACACAAGTGGCTTGCCGTCAATGTTGTAAACAGCTACTTCTACCATCACTCGGTCAATGACCTGAAATCAAGTTTTGACACAGAATCTCCCATCGTTCCGACAGAGCGTATGCTAACTGACTTGCGCAATAACTCCTACTCATTGCAGAGTGAAATCAGCTATAACACACGCATCGGCCGCGGCTACTGGAGCGTGAGCGGTTTCTATACCTATTATAAAACCCGCCAGCGCATGAACGATGCATCGCCATCGATAGTCGATTATTCGGGCGCGTCACTCGCCACCGACTATTCAGGCTATATCCCGGGAGGCAAATTCAGCTATTACGCAAGTCTTACCCTGAGTCTCAGAGATTATCGCCGTGTCAGCGGAAAGAATGATTTTTACATCATTCCGCGTCCTTACCTGATGCTGACCTACACCCCGTCGCGAAGGGCGACATTGCAGTTTTCGACATACTACAGCCGCACATACCCGCAAGCCGGTATGCTTGCCGACAGTTACACGCAGTGGGACTACCGCTATTATTCGTCCGGCAATCCCTCACTGAAACCCTACGACTTTTTCAACGCCGCCTTGACATTTATCTACTCTACCCCCGACAACAAGTTGTATCTGAAATCCACACTGCAGTTCCGCCGCAGTTTTTCACCATTTGAAACCGCAGTCGTAAAGGAAGGTGACAACTACATCAGTATGCCTCTACAGGTTGAGTCGCAAAATCGCTACACATTCTCCCTCTCCCCGAGCTATACCCCAGTCAAATGGCTGTCTCTGATGCCCTCCTACAGTTTCACCTACCGCAAATATTATTCCCAATCACAACCTGCACACAGTTTCACCGGGTGGATTTATCTGATGTTTGGCGAATGGACCGGCAAAATGGGTATCAGCGCCCCATCCAAAAACTACAGCGGAGATTTCTGTGTCAAGACCTACACGACCGGCATTGTGGGAGCCGAATGGAAACATAAATCCATTTCGGCGGGTATCAATTACTACTACGCCCCACACACTTTCCCCAAGACATATATTGACAAAGGTGACTTCCACATGTCGAGTGTCCAAGCCACCGACTTTTCCAAAAACATGGTTGAACTCACCTTCACCTATTTTTTCTCTCACGGAAAGCAGATAAAAACCCCCGACAAGCAGCTGCACAACTCCGAATCTGACTCAGGTTTCTACAAGCAATTCTAAATCCACTTCTGCAATGAGACTCAAATCACTCCGATTTCTCCTCTCTCTTGTGACATGCATTACCCTCGCGCCATGCGTCCACTCGGCTGTGCCGATACACGGGTCGATGACACAGGTGGCTGACTCGGTAACGTCGCTTGTGGCCGACTCGGTCAGCCGCGACTCGATTTTGCAGTCAATCGAGCTGAAAGAGGTGACGGCGACCGCTGCGGGAAACAATCGCGATGCCGTGACCGAGAGCTATATCGTGACCGACGAGATGCGGCGCGGCAACACGAGTGCCATCGCGTTGCTCGACCGTGTGCCCGGAGTGACGGTCAATCTGATTGACGAAAGCATCCGCGTCGGCAAGGAGCGCGATGTCAAAATCATTGTCAACGGCAGGGAAATGAATACCGATTTCGCCAAGTCAATCAACCCCAAACGTGTTTTTAAAATCGAAATCCAGCGTTATCCTCCCGGGCAGTTCTCCGACTGTCCCGTCGTGATCAACATTGTCTTGAAAAGGTACTATGCCGGGTGGGACACGTCGCTGCAAGGACTCGGGTTGCTGTCAATGCGCAACCGCAACTCCAACATCGAGCAAGGTGTCGGCAGCGCGACTGTGTCGATTGACCGATGGAGTTTTTACGCCCAACTGACCGGACTTAACAAGCGCATGTACCGGTCGACGGCATTCGCCACTGACATCCTTGACCGATATTCCGAGGAAACCGCTCCGGTTGACCGACACCATCCCAACAATCGGACCGACACGCGGCGCGGCAACATTTTCGCGGGATTTGATTTCCGCATAAATGAAAACCATCAACTCTCGGGACAGTTCTCGGGCGACATCGCCCGCAATGCCTCATCGACAAGCGACCGCGTCACCTCCATGCTCGACAACGTGGAGGAAAATTTCAACCGTCTCTCGGCTTCTAAATATTTATACCACCAATACTCGGCGGGAGCATTTTATCGCGGCTCGTTCAACGACCGCCTGAATCTCGTCGCGCAGCTGACCTACGACTATTTCTCGACCCACGACCGGCAATCCTATACCGACACCCGCGGTATAGCGCCACAATCGGCACTGACACTGACCGACGGCGACAAAAACTACTTGAACCTTGAATTACAAGGTTCATACGTCCTGTCGCGTGTGCTGACATTGAACCTCGCCAACACGCTGACCACCCGCGACTATGACAGCCGGACACGCGATTCCCAAGAGGGCGGTTACAAGTCCGACGAATTGCGAAACCTCCTTAATCTCAACGCAACGTGGAACCCGCGCTCCAACCTGAGCATCAATGCAGGGGCAAAGCTCCTGACTGTCAAGGAAAATATCAAGACCCTCGACCGGGACCGCACATCGACATCAGTCATGCCGTTTGGCCGCCTCTACTGGCGGTTTTATAAAGACTTATCGCTGTCGTTCAACTATTTCAACATGGTCGACTATCCTGTCCTCGACCGCCTGTCGACCGAGACCTACGCCGTGTCGCCCTATCTCTACACATCGGGTAATCCCCTCCTGAAAAGCCAGATAATGAACTATGGCGAGATTGAGATAGGCTATAAAAGCCTGATACGACTGAGCTATATGCTCAAGTTTGCCGACCGCGAGATAACCGACTTCTACATCCCCGTCGACAACGACCACATACTCCACACCTATACCAACGGAAACTACCGTCACTCTTATCTCGGCGTGTCGAGCGATTTCGAGCTGTTCAAGGAATGGAACTGGTCGCTGACCGCAAACGTGCAATGGTACAAACGTTATTCCGGCGACCTCTCCGCAACGGGACGCACCTATTATCTCGATGTCATGACCTACTATGTCATCAAGCCGCTGCAACTCATGGTCAACTGCTCCTATTTCGTGCGCCACGACAAGCTACCCCTGCTCCAAGGAAAGGAGTATGTCCAAGAGGAACAGCTCGCGATAGGATTGCGCCGCTCCTTCTTCAACTCGCGCCTTGTCGTAGCCCTTCAGGGGACTATCCCCGTCCAAGCCATTTCTAAAATCGGATGGCGCAAAATCGACATTCCCGGCTACCGCACACGGTCTTGGACTGACGACCGCGTCAACCAAGCACTCCTCATGCTCAACATCCGTTTCGCCATCGGCAACGGCAAGTCCCGCAAGACCGACAACTCCCTCGCCACCGAAAAAGAGAAAGATATATAGAGGTTGCCATGAAACGAGTCCCGGTCACCATCGCGGGCCACACGGCGACAATCATTGACCATTTTTCAGCCGATTTTGCCGAATAAACGACTTGGCGGCTGATAAAAAAAGAACTAAATTTGCAGTCGCAAAAGAACCTTACTTTTAATAAGAATGAAGACTTTATCCAGACTGCTTTTTATCGGACTGCTCGGTGTCTCGGCGACTGCCGGGGCGCAGAACCTGCAAAAAGGTGACTATGGCTATCTCTACTGCCACATGAGCGACCGCGGCGAGTGGACCGCCTATGCGCTGTCACGCGACGGTGTCAACTTCCACGACCTCAACAACGGCGACTCGATTTTCAGTCCGCGCGAACATGCCCGCATCGAGGGTGGCACGCGCGACGCATTCATCACCCGCAAACATGACGGCTCGGGATACCTGATGGTGACGACCGACATGTGTGTTGCGCGCTCGGGCCACTGGTTCAACTACGGCATCGACCTGCTGACAAGCGATGACCTCATCAACTGGAAATCCACCACGTTTGACTTCCGCGAGGGTCCGAAAATCTTCTCTGACCCCGAGGCGCCCGACACCTATAAAGACTACTCGACAATTTCCCGTGTGTGGGCCCCTCAGATTTTCTGGGACCCGGCCTACCGATGGCCCGACGGGCGTAAAGGCGGCTACATGATTTACTATTCGCTGCTCAACACCCCCGAGGAGGGATATGACCGCATGTATTACTCCTATGCCGACGAGTCGTTCACGACGCTGACCAAGCCACGCCTGCTCTTTGACTGGGGATATGCTACAATCGACGCTGACATCAACTATCTTGACACCGACGGCAAGTATCACATGATGATAAAGAAAGAAGGCGGTCAGCGAGGCATCTTCGCATCGGTCGCACCGACACTCCACGGACCGTGGCCCGAACCGTCGACCGAGGACTTCGTCAACTTCGAGGGCAACAAGATGTGTGAAGGTGTCTCGGCATTCCAGCTCGTCGGAGACCCGACATGGCGCATCGCCTACATCGAGTATTCGTCCTCGCCCAAGCACTACCGCATCTGCCACGCCGACGAATATATGAAAAATTTCCACTCTCCCGCCGACATCATCGGTGTCGACTCACCACAGCACGGCTCATTCATGCGCCTGACCAAGGAAGAATATGACCGTCTCGAAAATCACTTCGGGAAATAGTGAAATATCAACGATAATTACATGAAGGCGGGAAGAAATCAGCAAATCGGCTGATTTCTTCCCGCCTTCTGATTTCATCACGCTGTTAAATTGTCTTGCAATAGGGCATATTTCAGAAATAACTCTTATCTTTGCAAGAAATTTTGACATCTGAATTTTGAGTCGTTCTCAATTATATATTGTCTTATTGGTGCTTTGCTGCGCAATCTCGGTTGCCTCGTTTTCGCGCCCCCTTCCCGGCCGCGAAGGAGACGAGTTTGCCGTGCCGTCGGCCGATGTTGTCGTGCCCGACTCGCCGGAAACTCCGGCCGACTCGTTCCCCCGAATTGTTAAGCAGATTTTTACCGACACCCTGTCACTCATGCCTGACACGCTCGGCACTGACAGCATTCCTGTTGACAGCCTCGGCTCCGATTCCATCGACACGCGCCACCGCGCCATTGCCCCGGTCAGCGAAAACCGACGCCGACTGAGCCGCCGGCGCATCGAGGCTCCACCCACGGGAGTGCGCATCGTGCGCGACAAGGTCGACCTCGACAACGCTGTCGACTTCTCGGCCAAAGACTCGCTCATACTCATGAAACGCGACACAGCGTTCATGTATGGCGACAGCAAAGTGACCTACGGCGCTATCAAGCTCGATGCCAGCGAGATAAAGATGGACATGAAGGACAACACCGTCTACGCCGTCGGCACCCCCGACTCGGTGGGCGACCTTCAGGGCACCCCCGTATTCGACGACAACGGCACAAGCTACGAGGCCAAGTCGATGAGCTACAACTTCAAATCGGGCCACGGCTATATCATCGACGTCATAACCCAGCAGGGCGAAGGCTATCTGACCGGCGGCCGCACAAAAAAGATTGACGAAAACACTTTCTTTACCGAAAACGGCCGCTATACAACCTGTGACAACCACGAAGACCCGCACTTCTGGCTCCAATTGACCAAAGGCAAAGTGCGCCCGGGAAAAGACGTGGTATCAGGCCCGGCCTACATGGTGCTGGCCGGACTGCCGCTGCCGCTGGCAGTGCCGTTTGGCTACTTCCCATTCTCCGAGAAATATTCATCGGGTATAATTTTCCCGACATTCGGCGACGACTATCAGCGTGGTTTCTATCTGAGCAACGGCGGTTACTACTTCGCCATCAGCGACAACATGGACCTCGCGCTGACAGGCGAAATCTACACCAAAGGCTCGTGGGGACTACAGGCCCGCTCGGCCTATGTCAAGCGTTACAAATATTCGGGCAACTTCAACCTCTCCTACCTCAAGACCATCTATGGCGAAAAAGGTATGCCCGACTATTCCAAGATGACCAACTTCCAGATTCTCTGGAGCCACTCGCAGGACTCGAAGGCCAACCCCAACATGTCGCTGTCGGCAAGCGTAAACTTCACCACCAGCGGCTACACCCGCAACGACCTCAACTCCTACTACAGCAACGCCTTCACCGAGAACACCAAGAGCAGTACCATCAACATGACCTACCGCTTTCCCAACTCAAAGTGGTCGCTGTCAACTACCGCCAACGTCTCACAACGCACTCAGGACTCAACCCTCTCGGTATCGTTCCCCAACTTCACGCTGACCATGTCACAAGTCTACCCCTTCAAGCGCAAACGCGCCGTGGGTGACGAAAAATGGTATGAAAAAATCAAGCTGAGCTATTCGGGCCAGTTCAACAACTCCCTGACTGCCAAGCAGGATGTGTTCTTCCAGAAAAGCCTGATCAAGGACTGGCGCAACGGCATGCGTCACAGCATCCCCATCTCGGCGACATTCAACCTGTTCAAGTACATCAACCTCACACCCTCGATCAACCTTACCGACCGCATGTACACGTCCAAGGTCAAAAGACAGTGGGACCCCAACGCATCGGCCGAAGTGTGTGACACGACCTATAATTTCTACAACGTGTGGGACTTCACCACCTCCCTGTCGCTCGACACCAAAATCTACGGTTTCTTCCAGCCCCTCCCCTTCCTCGGCGACAAGGTGAAGATGATACGCCACGTCCTGACACCGACCGTATCGTTTAACGCATCGCCCGACTTCGGGTCGAGCTTCTTCGGCTACTACGGCCACTACGACTACCCCGACGCGCAAGGCCAGATGCAGACACGCACCTACTCCTACTTCCCCAACAGCCTTTTCGGCGTTCCGGGACAAGGACGCAACGGGTCGGTCAGCGTCTCGCTTGCCAACAATCTTGAAATGAAAGTAAAGAGCGACAACGACTCCATCGGGGAGAAAAAAGTGTCACTGATCGAGAATTTCACCGTGTCCCAAAGCTACAATTTCGCCGCCGACTCGATGAACTGGAGCAACATCAACACATCAATATTGCTGCGACTGGTCAAGAACTTCAACCTCAACCTCTCGGCAACATGGGATGTGTACACCTACCAGCTCAACGCCGCCGGAAACCCCGTGCGCGTCAACGTGCCGCGATGGAAAGCGGGCAAAGGCATCGGCCGACTGTCGAGCACCGGCACATCGTTCAGTTACACCTTCAACAACAACACCTTCAAGCGCGGTGGCGACAAGAACGACAAGAAAAAGAAAAACAATCCTACCGAAGATCAGGAATTTGCCGAGGACACCTCTGACTATCGCTCGCCCAACGACAAAAAAGCGGACGACCAGATGCAGCTCGGGCAGGACGGCTACATGAAATGGGAAGTCCCGTGGAGCCTGACCGTAAACTATTCGGTCAGCTACGGCTACGGGTCGTTCAACAAGAAAAAAATGGAATATGACGGGAAGATAACGCAGAATCTCAGTTTCTCGGGCAACATACGCCCGACCGCCAACTGGAATTTCGGTTTCTCGGCAAGCTACAACTTTGACACCCACAAGCTGGCCTACATGAACTGCAACGTCTCGCGCGACCTCCACTGTTTCACCATGAGGGCGAGCTTCGTCCCGGTTGGCCCCTACAAGAGCTACAACTTCCACATCTCGGTAAAATCGTCGCTGCTGAGCGACCTCAAGTATGACAAGCGCTCGTCAATCCGCAACGGAGTGACGTGGTATTGACAAATACTGTTTTATAACATAACGGTTTCGGCAAACAAAGCCGGAGATGCGATGTTGTCTATATGTAGTAACTTTTTAAACTACATGACTGAATTATTCTCTTACCTAACATTTTTACCGTTATGTTAAAATTTCACGTTTCAACCCTCCGCATGACCGCTTTCGCCGTCATCGCGTCAGCCGCTACCCTGTGTGCTGTTGCCGGAGACAATGCCGCCGACAAGAAAATCAAAGACCACCGCACCAATCCTGAAGTATTCTTCCTTCAGGAAGGGGATGTCCCCAACAGTTTCCTGCTTCTCCCCGCTCCTCCCGACGGCGCGTCAATCACCTTTCTCAATGACCAAGCCCGCTACAACTGGGGCAAGACGATGAGAGACACCCCCCGCGGCGATGTCGCTGTAACCGATGCCCGCGTCGAGGGCAACGGTGTCCCCGAAGCCTTCTCCGAGGCCTTCGGCATTGACATCACCGAGGATGGAACCCCCGAAATCCTGCGTCTCGTCGTCGGGATGCGCGAAGACGCCGGCGACCTTGGCACCCGCGAGGCCAAAAATTATTACAACCGCCAGCGCCCATTCTCGTTCTACCACGAAGACACCTGCAACCCCGAGCAGCAGCAGGAACTTTCGACCAACGGTTCTTATCCGTCGGGACACACATCAATCGGCTGGGCTACCGCACTTGTTCTTGCCGAAATCAATCCCGAGCGTCAGAACGAGATTCTGAAACGCGGTTATGAGATGGGCGAAAGCCGCGTAATCTGTGGCTACCACTACCAGAGCGACGTGGATGCCGGACGCATCACAGGCGCTGTCACCGTGGCCCGACTTCATGCCGACCCCGCTTTCCAAGCCCAGCTCAAGAAAGCCAAGGATGAATTCCGACGCCTCAAAAAAGAGGGCAAGGTAGCCAAAGGCACCCCGGTTCCCACCAAGACCACTACCGACTGACGCCCAATCCCCCTTATTGTCACACCGCGCCTCGACGCGATAAGACACACACACTCTTTTCCACTAAAAAAAATACAAGACTATGAAATTCTATACCGTTGCTATCGTAGCGGCAGCCATGCTCTGCACCTTTTCGGCCACGGCCGACGATAGTTCTCCCAAGCTGAAGATAAATCCCACAGGACGCATCCTGATGGACGGTGCCGTCTATCTGGGCGGAAACCGCGGAGTGGCCGAGGCGGGTGACACAAAGTTTGTAAACGGAGTCGCCATACCCGACATCCGACTCGGAGCCAAGGCTTCTTACGGAAAGTTCAAAGCCAAAATCGACGTGGGTTTCAGCTACGGCAAGGTAGGACTGAAAGATACCTATTTTGAATATGACATCAACGAGGCCAACTTTCTGCGCGCCGGTTACTTCGTTCCGCAATGGGGTCTGAACTCCGAGACAAGCTCGTCAATGAAACCGAGCTACGAAGAACCGTCGGCCAACGAGTTTTTCAACGCCAACCCGCGATTGCTTGCATTCATGTGGCAATATGACAAAGGACAATTCCTTGCCGGCACATCGATTTTTGCCGAGGCGGCCGCGATGACCAACAATGCCACCGCTATGGGACGACAGGCGTGGGGCGCGCAGACCCGACTTGTGTGGCGTCCGCGCCATGCCGACGGCGACGTAATTCAGACCGGCATATCGCTCAACTACTCGTCGCCCAACGCCGATGACCACACCGGGTTTCTTTACGCTGCCAATTTCCCGTCGCGTGTTTCCAAAGTAACGCAGCTTTCGGCCAACATTGACAACGCCCGCGGATTGTTCAAACTCTCCCCCGAGCTCCTGCTTGTCAAGGGACGTTTCGCATTGGAAGCCCAGTATTACTACATGAATGTCGCCCGCAAGGACGGTCTGCGCAACTATCGCGCCCACGGAGCCTACGGAATGTTCCGCACGATGCTCATCGGCAACCGCTACTGTTACAGCCACTCGGCCGGCGGCATCGACACTCCCTCCAAGGGAACGCTTGAGATGGTTCTCGGCTACGACTATGTAAACGCCTCCGACTCCCGCGCCGGAATCTATGGCGGTATCTCCAACGATGCCAACTGCACTTTCAATTACTACATCAACAACTGGATGATAGCTCGTCTCCGCTATTCCTATACTAATGTCCGTGACCGCCGCGTAGCCGACCTCACCCCCTCGCGACACGTCAACACCATCGAGGCCCGTCTGCAAATTATTTTCTAACCCCTCGTGATGGAAAAACAGCAAGCGCCGTCACTGCATCTCGGCAGTGACGGCGCTCACTATGTTTATTTAACCGGATTAACCGGAAATGTTATCAGTTGCGGGGTCCGCGGTCGTTGCGGGGACCACGGTCATTGCGGGGACCGCGATCGCCACGGGGAGCACGGTCGCCACGATCGCCGCGGGGAGCACGGTCGCCACGGTCACCGCGGGGAGCACGGGGAGCGCGCTCACGCTCTACATATCCTTCGGGTTTGGGCTGAAGGGCGCGCATCGACAGGCGGTACTTGCCGGTCTTCTTGTCAATCTCGATGAGCTTGACCTCAACGCGGTCGCCTTCCTTGAGACCCGATGCCTCCATGTTTTCGAGACGGTCCCAAGAGATTTCCGAAATGTGGAGAAGACCGTCACGGTTGGGCATGAATTCCACAAATGCACCAAATTCGAGAATCGAGCGCACGGTGCCCTGATAAACCTTGCCTTCCTCGGGAAGTTCCACAATAGCGTTAATCATTTCAAGAGCCTTGTCGATAGAAGCCTTGTTGGCCGCAGCGACTTCGATGTATCCGCCTTCAGGGATTTCGTCGATTGACACGGTAGCGCCGCTGGCTTCCTGAATGCCTTGGATAATCTTTCCGCCCGGGCCGATGACAGCACCGATAAGCTCTTTGGGGATGAGCATGGTGACGATGCGGGGAACGTGGGGCTTGTAATCCTCGCGGGGAGCGGGGATTGTCTCCTCGATTTTGTCAAGGATGTGGAGACGTCCGTCACGAGCCTGCAGAAGTGCCTTTTCAAGGATTTCGTAGCTCAGACCGTCACACTTGATGTCCATCTGGGTGGCGGTGATACCGTCGCGGGTACCTGTCACCTTGAAGTCCATGTCACCGAGGTGGTCTTCGTCGCCGAGGATGTCGCTCAGCACGGCATACTTGCCGCTGCCGTCATTGTCGGTGATAAGTCCCATCGCGATACCGCTGACAGGTTTCTTCATCTTCACGCCTGCGTCGAGCAGCGAGAGGGTACCGGCACAAACGGTTGCCATTGATGACGAGCCGTTTGACTCCAGAATGTCGCTGACGATGCGGCAGACATAGGGGAAATCATCGGGGAACATGCGTTTCAGCGCACGGTGGGCAAGATTTCCGTGACCTACCTCGCGGCGGCCTACGCCACGCACCGGCTTGGCCTCGCCTGTCGAGAAGGGGGGGAAGTTATAGTGGAGCAGGAAACGCTCGCGGCCCTGATTGAGAACGTCGTCGAGAATCTTCTCGTCGAGCTTGGTGCCGAGGGTCACGGTTGCGAGCGACTGGGTCTCGCCACGGGTGAACACTGCCGATCCGTGAGGTCCGGGCAGATAGTCGACCTCGCACCAGATGGGACGGATCTCGGTGGTCTTGCGGCCGTCGAGACGGATGCCCTCGTCAAGGATGCAGCGGCGCACGGCCTCTTTCTCCACGTCATGATAGTAGCGCTTAACCAGCGCGGTCTTCTCGTCGCGTTCCTCCTCGGGGAGCGACTCGATATATTCTTCGCAGATTTTGTCAAAGCTGTCCTGACGCCAGTGCTTGTCGGCGCATCCGGCCTTGGCGACCGCATAAGCCTTGTCATAGCACTTTTCGTGAACATCCTTGCGGAGTTCCTCGTCATTGACTTCGTGGCAATACTCGCGCTTGACGGTCGAGCCGACTTCCTCGGCCAGCTCCATCTGAGCCTTGCACTGAATCTTGATTGCATCGTGGGCAGCACGCAGAGCGTTGAGAAGGTCGGTTTCCGAAACCTCGTTCATCTCGCCCTCGACCATCATGATGTTATCGTAGGTCGCGCCGACCATGAGTTCCATGTCGGCCTTTTCGAGTTGTTCAAATGTAGGATCAATGACAAATTCACCGTTGACACGGGCAACGCGCACCTCCGAGATGGGGCCGTTGAAGGGGATGTCGCTGACTGCGAGGGCAGCCGAGGCGGCAAGTCCGGCAAGCGCGTCGGGCATGTCTACGCCGTCGCTTGAGTACATTGTAACCTGTACAAAAGTGTCGGCATGGTAATTGTCGGGGAAAAGGGGACGCAACACGCGGTCAACAAGGCGTGAGGTCAGGATTTCATAGTCGCTGGCACGTCCCTCGCGCTTGAGGAAACCGCCGGGAAAACGTCCGTTGGATGAGAATTTTTCTTTGTACTCAACCTGCAGGGGCATAAAGTCAACCCCTTCACCGGCCTCCTTGGCCGTAACAACTGTTGCAAGCAGCATGGTGTTGCCCATGCGCAGTTCTACCGCTCCATCGGCCTGTTTCGCTAATTTGCCGGTCTCGAGAGTGATCGTGCGACCGTCGGGCAGCTCGATGGTTTTCTTAATTGGATTCATAAAAAATGATTATTCTTCAGCTTATATTTTAGTATATAGGTGCAAAGATAATGATTATCCCCGAATTATCTACACTTTGCCTCAAAGATTTTTCCCTCCGCCCAATAAATCCGGCCAACCGGCAACCTTCCCGCCTCCTTTTTAGTGTTTATTAACCTGACACAGCGTTTATTTTGTTTTTTATTTGTAAAAATCCACAAATAACATCTTATGAGCATGTTGTACCCCTATTCCTCACAATCAATGCTTTACAATATGCCTTAATTAGTGACCGAATCATTCATTTCCCATAGTGGCAGAATCAGAGGCCCCCTGCCGCCGCGCCGCGCCGTCGCCCTACCGCTCTCCCCTTCTTATCCACCTTCTACCCGTTTTGGGCCGGGGGCGCCCCCGGGCGCGACGCTACTGTACAAAGGTGTAAAATTTGAACATCTACTTAACGGTTGTTATGAAACAACCTCTCATTCTTTTTACCTCCCATTAACCCATATTAACTTTTTTTGTTTTCTCAGAATTTCAGCCAACGGTGGAAAAGGCCGGGACATGGCTCTGTGATTGCAAATTATAAGTATGGCAGGGCGAAAAATCTCTGCGTTGCTCAATCTTTCTCTCCTAAGATGGTGCTTTTATCGGCGATTTCTTGGTTAAAGGTCTTTATTTCGTCGGTGATTAGCTGTTTCAGCTCTTTTTGAGGAACTATAAGTTTATACTCGGCGACTCCGATAGGTTTGGTAAACCCTTCAAGAGCCAGCTCGACTTCTACGTTGTCATCATCTTTCAATTTGGTCATCAACTGATTTATGTGTCGCCACGGTAAAACTCCAACGCAGCGTTGGAGTTTTGGATCGGAGCGATGAAAACGGACGTAATATTTCTTCATCGCCCATAAATTACTCACCGACATACCCATTTTGGGATACATAGCTTTCAAATCTGCTGAGAGCCGTTTTACCACACCATCTCCATGTACACTGTCAAGTTTTCTCTCATACAATAATTGGCCAATCCGCCAGTGCATTTCATTGGATGTACTGACAACAGCACGGGCGGCATTACCTCTCGCGGTCTCAATTACTGCGACGGCTTGTCGCAGTATTTCATTATATTCTGATTCATTATGAACACGAATGACTGTTTCCATGTAAAAGTTAAGTGATAAAATTAATCAATGTTTTTCAACCGATTGTGCAGACGGTCGGTAAACTGGTAGTTTTTGAGTCCCCAGCGGGGATAGATAAGAAGGTCGGCGGGCGACTGGGAGACGAAACGCTCAATGGCTATGCCGGGCCGCAGGTGGCGGATTATCTTGACGCAGAGGTCTATGTAGCTCTCGGGGGTAAATCGGGGGATGTCATAGAGACCGGCCTCCACATCGCGGGCCATGCGGGTGCCTTTGACGAGCTGCAGCTGGTGAAACTTTACCGTATCGACCGGGAGCGTATTGATAGCGTCGACTGTGGCAAGCATCATCTCCTCGGTCTCGCCGGGAAGGCCCATAATGAAATGCAACCCCACGGGGATTCCGGCACGATGGGTGCGGTTGACTGCATCGACGGTTTCCTCCCATGTGTGGCAACGGTTTATGAGGTCAAGAGTGGAGTTGTGGGATGTCTCGGCCCCGTATTCCACCATCACCCACGGGAGTTCTTTCAGGCGGTGCAAAAGTTCGTCGGGCATGCAGTCGGGGCGGGTCCCGATTATAACACCGTCGACACCATCGACCGCGAGAGCCTCGCGATAAAGGCCCATAAGCCGGTCAATATCGTCGCTGTGGGTGTTGGTATAGGCTTGGAAATAGGCCAGATAGCGCATCGAGGGATATTTGCGGGCAAAGAAACGCTTGCCTTCCTCGACTTGCTCGGTAACGCTCAGCGAGGGAGCGCAATAGCCGGGATTGAATGACTGGTTATTGCAATAGGTGCAACCTCCCCGTCCCCGGGTTCCGTCACGGTTGGGACAGGTGAAACCGGCGTTTACGGCAAGTTTCTGCATCTTTACGCCGGGAAACTGCCCGGCAAGGAAATCAGAGAAATTACGGTACACGTTTTTGAGATTGGTTAGTACTTTCCTGCCACAATCATGCTGTCAAGGAGGGTGATGGCTGTCATGGCCTCGACTACGGGGACGGCGCGGGGAACGACACAGGGGTCATGACGTCCTGCGGCTTTCAGCACCGTGGGGTTGCCGCAGTCATCAACCGTCGCGACTTCGCGCATGAGGGTCGCGACAGGCTTGAACGCGACGCGGAAATAGACAGGTGCGCCGTTGGATATGCCGCCTTGTATGCCGCCCGAATGGTTTCGCGTCGTAACGATGCGGCCGTCGCTGTCAGTTTCAAAGGGGTCGATTATCTGACTGCCGAGCATCGAGGCGACATCAAATCCGGTGCCGTAGTCAAAACCCTTGGCGGCGTTTATTCCCATCATCGCCTCGGCCAGCCGCGCGGAAAGTTTGCCATAGACAGGCTCTCCCAGTCCGACCGGCACTCCGGCAGCCACACATGTCACGATGCCGCCGATTGTATCGCCGTCGGTCTTTACGCGCCTGATGAGCTGCTCCATTTCGGCTGCGGTCGGGGCATGGGGACAACGCACGGGATTCGTGTCAATCAGCGACGGATCAACCTCATCATATCCGAGCGGAATCTTGACAGCTCCCACTTGTGATGTATAGGCAAATATCCTTATCCCTTTCAGTTCAAGGGCCTGACGGGCAAACGCACCGCCCACGACCCGGCAGGCAGTCTCACGGGCCGAGGCGCGGCCTCCTCCGGCAAAGTCGCGCAGGCCATATTTGGCCGTGTAGGTAAAATCGGCATGACCGGGACGGAAGGCATGACGCAACTGCCCGTAGTCGGCCGAGCGGTGATTGCCGTTGCGGATGACGAAGCCTATCGGAGTGCCGGTGGTCTTCCCCTCGAACATCCCCGAGAGAATCTCCACCTTGTCATCCTCGCGGCGCGAAGTGGTGATGGCCGACTGACCGGGACGGCGGCGGTCGAGCTCGGCCTGAACTCGGTCGAGGTCAATGGCTATCCCGGGGGGCATCCCGTCGATAACGCCTCCGATTGCGGGACCGTGGCTTTCGCCGAATGTGGTCAGGCGGTATAGTGTTCCGAATGTGTTCATACTGATTATTTATCGGCCGCGGCCACGTCGGCAACAGTGGCACGGGTATAGCCGATGAGATCGTTGGGATTAATTTTCAATTGGAGTCCGCGCACCCCGGCCGACACGAAAATGGTGTCAAAATCAATCGCGGTGGAATGGAAAAATGTCGGGAACGCTTTTTTCATCCCTATTGGAGAACAGCCGCCGCGAATGTATCCCGTCAATGGCAGCAGTTCCTTCATCGGAATCATTTCAGCCTTTTTGGCCCCGGCCGCCTTGGCCGCCTTTTTAAGGTCAACCTCCATGTTCCCGGGAATGACGCACACAAAGTAACCGCAACGGTCACCGTGGAGCACGAGTGTCTTGAACACGCGGTTAATATCCTCGCCAAGCGACTCGGCGACATGGTCGGCGGCCAGATTGTCGGGGTCGACCTCGTAAGGAATCAACCCATAGGGAATCTTGGCCTTATCGAGCAGTCGGGCGACATTGGTTTTCTGTATTTTCTCCATAACTATACATATTTATATACATGTGGCTTATATACATGTGGCGCAACCTTGCCATGAAACAGCACACCATCTGCAAAAATAACAAAACAATTGCAGAAAAACAAAAAGAGGCTGCGTCAGTGACACAGCCTCTTACTTTTTAGTGGCGGGGACAGGACTCGAACCTGCGACCTTTGGGTTATGAGCCCAACGAGCTACCACTGCTCCACCCCGCGATGTTT
>CAMWRO010000013.1 GCA_947176615.1 uncultured Porphyromonadaceae bacterium | reverse complement strand
TTCGCGGCGCGGCCCGGTGCCATCAGTATTCAGGGATTGAACACTGACTTCGGGGTCGCATTCGCGGCGCGGCCCGGTGCCATCAGTATTCAGGGATTGAACACTGACTTCGGGGGCGCATTCGCGGCGCGACCCGGTGGACATCAGTATTCAGGGATTGAACACCTGACTTCGGGGGCGCATTCGCAGCGCGACGCTACAATGTAGAATGTATTGAAATCATTATTTCACTTCCGCCTCGCCGCCGCCGTCGATGGTGAGGATGCGGCCGTCGGCATCATAGGTCAGCTCACACACTTTGAGGCTGCGGAGCCATGACTTGCCGCCCGAGGGCACGCTGTCGTGATGGAACAGGTACCACTTGCCTTTGTACTCGATGATGCAGTGGTGGGTAGTCCAGCCGACAACAGGGGTGAGGATTACTCCCTGATAGACGAAGGGGCCGTAGGGGTTGTCGCCGATGGCGTAACACAGGAGGTGGCTGTCACCGGTCGAATAAGAGAAATAGTACTTTCCGTTATATTTGTGAACCCACGATGCCTCGAAGAAACGGTGGGGGTCGTCGGCGCGGAGAGGCCGACCCTCGGCATCAACCACTTGCACAGGACGAGGTTCCTCGGCAAACTGGAGCATATCCTTGGTCAGACGCACACAGCGGCTGGGCAGTGACGGCTCGGCACCCTCGGGGAGCTCGGCCGATTCGAGGGCCTTGTTGTCGCGGTAACGCTGGAGCTGGCCGCCCCACAGGCCGCCGAAATAGAGGTAGTATTCGTCACCCTCCTTGAGGACGCATATATCCATCGAGTAGCTGCCGCGGATGGGGTCAGGCTGCGGGATGAAAGGACCTTCGGGACGGTCGGCGACAGCGACTCCGATGCGGAAAATGTCGTTTTTGTCCTTCAGCGGGAAATAGAGGTAATACTTGCCGTCCTTCTCGTTGCAGTCGCAGTCCCAAAGCTGTCGGCCGGCCCAAGGGATGTCGGCTATATCGAGAGCCTTGCCGTGGTCGGTCACTTTGCCGGTCATGGGGTCGCCGTCGATGGAGAGGACATGCATGTCCTTCATCACATACTGGTCACCGTTGTCGTTCTCGACATTTTCACATTCCCAGTCATGGGAAGGATAGATATATATGCGGTCGTTAAACACATGCACCGAGGGATCGGCCATATAGTCTTCGGGGAAAAGATAACGTTTTTCGGTTGTAAGGGGTTTCATATTGATGTAGTCTTAAAGATTGGTTGAAGTTGCGTAAATGCCGGTCATCAGGCCGGTAAAACAGTAGGATGTCGCCGTCGAGAGGATGTCGCCGTTGACAGGCGCGCCTACAGGGGTCCAAGAGCTGCCGCCGTCAGTCGAGAAGGAGAAAAAGAGGTCGCCCTTTCCGTCTCCCTCGGCACGCAGGTGCAGTTGCGAGCCGGGGTTGTCGAGAAGACGTGTCGACTCCTCGATCACACCGGCCGACGTGCGGGCACGGAGCTTGACACATGGACGGCCCGCCGAGTCGAGCGACTTGCCGAATACCACGTTGTGGCTGTCGTCATGGAACAGGGTTATTCCTGCAAGGTCATCGACGCTGCGCGGTTCAAACCTGTCGAGAACCGCGACCGAACTGAACCGTGGCTCGGTGACCCACAGACCTATTGCCGAGGGACAGGCCCCTGCCGTAATGTCGGTGCGCGAGGCGGCGAGAGTCAGGCGGTTGTCACCGTCGATTGAATAGAAATCGCGGCGCGGCGTGCGAATCATGATGGCAGCGTTGTCAAGAGTGCCGTCGGCATTCCAGATGCGGGCGTTCTCCACCGGGGTAGAGACATGGGTCAACGCCTCCTTCCGGTCAAGGATGACAGGCTGGCCATCTTTCCACCTTACCGGGTGCATAAACGTCTCGCGTCCCATGAAATCATGGTTGCCGCGGTGGGGACGGATGCCGAGAAATACCGAATACCATTTCCCGTCAGGCCCTTCGAAGATGTCGGCATGCCCCACCGAGGTCACGGGCGACTGTCGCGAGGAATCGAGATGACGCTGGGTGAGTATGACGGGGGTTTTGCAAGGCTTGAACGGCCCTTTGGGAGAATCCGACTCAAAAATCACCTCGCTGTGGTCGAGCGACGTGCCTCCCTCGGCACACATGAGGAAATACTTTTCACCGATGTGATAGAGATGGGGGCCCTCAATCCACACGGGGTTTTCTTCAGGTTTCACGCCGCCGTCGACAAGGACCTTGCTCTCGCCGGTCACGCGGTTGTTTTTCCAGTCGAAATCATGGATGCGTATCGCCCTGTGGCCGTCATAGCGTGCCGGGCCGTCAGGGCCGCTGTTATGGACGATATAAGCCTTCCCGTCATTGTCAAAGAGTATGCTCGGGTCGATACCGTCGACCCCGGGGAGCCACACAGGGTCGCTCCAGTTACCCTTCTTGGGGTCCTCGCAGGTCACATAAAAGTTTCCGCCTCCGTCAACAAGGGTCGTAATCATGTAGAACAGCCTGTTGGCCGGATTGTAGGCAAGCGTGGGGGCATAGATACCTCCCGAGACACGCATCCCGGCGGGAATGTCGAGCTGCGACGGGCGGTCAAGCACGTTGCCGATGCGGGTCCACGTCTTCAGGTCGCGGCTGTGCCATACAGGCACTCCGGGATAATAGACGAATGTCGAGTTGACAAGGTAGTAGTCACCGTCGACCCCCACGACACTCGGGTCAGGATAACATCCGGGGAGAATCGGGGTTCCGGCAGGCCGTTTTTTGGCACCCTTGACCTCGGGGACATCATAGGAGAAAGAGCTGAATGTCGCGGTAGCGGGTTCAAGCATGTCGCGCAGGAACGGTTTCAGGTTATAGTCGCGGTCAAAGAGGAGGGGATATTCCACGCGGCCCCTCATCGGGAAATCATTTTTCCACGAATATCCGTCGCTCACGCCCCATGCCGTAACGCGTGTAATAACATCGCTGTACCGCCTGAAAAGGTCGAAAAACATGGCTGCGCGGTCATTCCATTGCTTGGAGACATCGGCGGGAAGTCCGGCGGGATAGGGATTGAACATCTTGTTATAGGCCACCTTGTCGCTGATATTGGCCCGGGTGTGGACGGTGGGGAGGGCACTGATGTCCCACTCGGTAATCATCACGTTCACCCCGGTGGCGGCATAAGCCTTGATTGACTCCTCAAAGTCGCGGATGTCAGGGTAATCCATCCCCATGTGACACTGCATACCTATCGCGTCAACGCGCAATCCGCGCTGTTTCAAGTCGTTGAGAATCTTGACGTAGGTATCCCGCTTGGCGGGCATGTTC
The DNA here is from genome assembly GCA_947176615.1 of uncultured Porphyromonadaceae bacterium. Taxonomy (GTDB): domain Bacteria; phylum Bacteroidota; class Bacteroidia; order Bacteroidales; family Muribaculaceae; genus Duncaniella. The sequence continues at coordinate 20,687 of CAMWRO010000013.1, read as the reverse complement.
ATGGCGAAATCGTTGATATACAACACGGCATCGGGGTCAGCCTCACGGGCATACTCGAATGCAAGCGGGATGAACTCCTCGCCCAAGATTTCATAGAACGGAGAACGGCGGTAGGAGCCGTCGCCCTCGACAGCCTCGTTGACCACTTCCCATGTCTTGATTTTCCCTTTGTAGCGGTGCATCATCGTGGTGATGTGGTGTTTCATGCGCCGTTTAAGCTCATCGGGAGTGACATGATTCCCCTCGTCGTCACAAGGGAACCACGGGGCGAGCTGAGAATGCCACACAAGGACGTGGCCGACAGGGTCAAGGCCGCGCTCAAGGGCATAGTCGACAAAGGCATCGGCTTTTTCAAAGTCATACACACCCTTGGCCGGATTGATCTCGGCACTTTTCATCACATTCTCGGCAGTGACCGAGTTGAAATGACGGCAAGTCACCGAGTCGGCTTTCAGGTCGCGCCCCATAAACTGGTCTTCATGAATCGCGACCCCGACCATGAAGTCATCCTTTACAAAATCTTTCAACGCCACCTGCGCCGCCGACGGAAAATTTCCGGCGGCGGCAAGCAGGGCGGCAAAACCGATTGTCTTAAATATATCAGGCATTTTTGTGTTGACGGTTTTCAATTTCCTCGTTTATGCGGTCGATGACATCGTCGTCAAGTTCGTAGCGAGAGATAATGAACATGGCGAGAATGAGAAGTACAGCCGGGATGACGGCCACAAGCCACAGGATGCCCTGCTGGGCGAAGGGGGTCTGCGAAGCCGCGTTGCTGTCAAACCCGACAAATGCAAGGATGAGGCCGGGAACCACGCCGCCGAGAGCCATACCGGCCTTGTAGAAGATGCCGGTCAGGGCGTTGACGATACCCGAGATGCGTCGGCCGTGGGCATACTCGCCATAGGAGATGACCTCGGGAACGAGGGCCCACATGTAGCCGGTGGCGACAATCACGCCGGTCGACTTGACAAACTGGGCGATGTAGACCAGAATCATGTGTTCTTTCAGCGCGGGAATCATCGAGATGGCATAGAGCATGGCCATGCCTACTATCGCGGTCAAGAGGAAGATGTAGAACATCCCTTTCTTACCCACCATCTTCTTGATTGCCGGAATCAGCGGCATGAAGATAAAGGCCGGAATCGAGCCGAGCCCCATGAAGATTGACAGCTCGCCCGCAGTGCCGTGGAGGTTATAGTTGATATAGTAGGCTCCGGCGGCATTACCGACCGAGCACATCGCAAAGGCAGTGATGAAGAAAAACGCAAGGATGCGCAGCGGACGGTTGTGGACAAATTCCATCCACAGGTCAGAGACTTTCACATTCTCGGTCTCCTTCTTGTCCATCACCACTCTCTCGCGGCACTGGCTGAAACAGAAGAACAGCAGTCCGAGTCCCGCGAGGCCGTAGATGGCCATTGTCGAGAACCACGCGCTATCGCTCATCGACATGTCGGTTGTCTCGGAGGGGTCAAAGAATTTCAATATCATCGGGATGCCCATCCCGACGGCGAGACCGCCGAGATTGGCCATGAACATGCGCACCGAGGTCAGTTTGGTAATCTCGGCGGTGTCGCGGGTCAGCGACGCGTTCAAGGCTCCGTAGGGGACATTGACGAGCGTGTAGCACATCGAGAGGCCGACGTAGGTGACATAGGCATAGAGCAACGAGCCCGAGAATCCGTTCCAGAAACAGAGCAGCGCGAATCCGGTCAGCGGTATGCCGCCGAGCAGCAGGTAGGAACGGTATTTTCCCCACTTGGGGTCATGCTTGTCGACAAATGTTCCCACCAGCGGGTCCCATATCACGTCGACGATGCGCACAATGAGAAACATGACTGCCGCCACAGCCGGGTCAAGGCCGTAGACATTGGTGTAGAAAAACAGCAGATACATGCTGATTGTCTGATAAATCAGGTTTTGGGCAAGGTCGCCCGAGCCGAATCCGATGCACTGGAGCATCGACAGCTTGTAAAATCCCCGGGATTCCCGGGCCTTTATGTTTAGTGTAGCTTCCATCTTATTACTTTTCCATTATTTTGTCGACAACGCGGTTGCCGAGGGTTTTCTTGTCGAGGGGGTGGATGTCGTTCCATTCACCGAGGTCGGAATTGGGCACGAGCACCGCGCCGGGAGTCTCGTCGGCGACCTGAGCCTGAACTTTGCGCATCTCGGCCCACGCGGCACGGCCTCCTTTGTCAGACGGGTGGAGGAAATCGGCCAGTTCGACGATATAGAACGGCATATCCTCGTCGCCCGAAGCCTCGCGCCAGTTGGCAATCATGGTCTTCAACAAGGGGCCGTATTCGTTGCGGCGCGAAACGTTGGACTCGCCCTGATACCACACCGCGCCCCTGACGGGATAAGTGACGACGGGTGAAATCATCGCATTATAAAGCACGGAGGGCTTGTAGCAGTAAAATTCCATCCCGGGGCCGTGGGGCATCGGGTTGCCGAGGTGGTAACGCCATTCGCCTTCGAGACTGACAGCCTCGTCGCCTACGATGAGCTTATAGGGTTTCTCGGCAACGAAGTGGGGCATGCCGTTCTGACTGATGACACGCACGGTGATGTTGTTTTCACCCTCGCGGAGCACTCCGGCGGGAACCTTGTAGATGCGCGGAGGATACTGGTAGCCGGTCGTGCCGACAAAAGTTCCGTTGACATAGACCGAGTCGGCATCCACGATGCACCCCATGCGCACAACGCCCGGCTTTCCGGCCATCGAGGCGGGGAGGGTGACATTCTTGCGGAACCAGTGGGAGCCGTTGACGGCATTCGTGCCGTCGGTCCCCCATTTACGGGAATCGGAAATCAGGTCGACAACCTGCCATGAGGAATCGTCCAGCGCGGGGTCAAACCATTTTACCTCGCCCTGCATTCCCGGGTCTCCGCCCCAAAGGGCCGCATTCCATCGTCCGTAGTTCTCACCTTCGAGCCGCTTGATGCGGTCACGGTAGCCGTCGTCGTCATAGATGCGTTTTTCGCTGATGGCGCGCGGGAAAGCGGCGAGTTTTTCCTCGCTTATCCAAGCCTCGACAGGCGTACCGCCCCAGCTGGCGTTGATGATGCCGACAGGGAGTCCCGTGCGGGCATTCAGCTCGCGGGCGGTAAAATAGGCAAGAGCCGAGAAGCTCATGAAATCCTCATCAAGAGTCTTCCACCGTGCCGAAGGGTTGACATCGGTACGCTCGGTGTGAAAATCAAATTCCTTGGGCACGACGAAATGACGTATGGACGGATTGCGGTAGGCAGCAATCTCGTCGGCAAACATGTCGGTGACACGCGCCACGGGAAGTTCCATGTTGGACTGTCCCGAGCAAAGCAGCACGTCCCCGACGAGGACATCGTCAATCGTCAGATCGTTGACTTTGACCGTGTAGGGTTTCCCCGGTTTCAGGGCCGGAAGCTCGACACGCCAGTTGCCCGCCTCGTCGGCAGTCACCGTGGCCGATTTTCCTTTTACAACACTCACTTTCACCGTCTCCCCGGGGTCGGCCGTGCCCCACAGCGTCAACGGGCGGTCGCGCTGCACTACCATGCCGTCACCGATGACACGCGGCAGCGTCACGGCGGCATCAACCGCCGCTGTCCCTGCAAGCATGGCAAGAGAAATGGTTAGCAATATCTTTTTCATGATTGGTTTTAATTAAGACTAAGAAGATGTGACAAAGTTAATGACAATCGCGCGCACACAGTTGCGGCCATGTCTCATTTGTGTTTCACTTTGTAACACACGCGCTCTTTATCACTTATATTCATATAGTTTCACACGCAATATCTTGTAATCGTCGACTCCGATGCGCACATGGCGGCCCTGATGCGTCTCGTCGCCGTTGAAATGCCTTACCGGGGTCAGCGAGCCGTCAGGATTCACGCGCACTTCGCTGACCGGGCCGAGACCGATGCGGGAGCGGCCGCTCCAAGCCTGACCGGCCTTGCGGTCGGCCCCGGAGTTAAGAAATCCGTCCTCGCCGAGGTTGCGTGTATCGGCCGGTGTGTTTCCCGGCTTGTCAAACTCGACCACGATGCCGCTGCCGGCGATAATGTATTCCCCCTCCCCTATCGGGATTATTATACCGCCCGCGACAGGCCACTCCGAGCCGTCAGTCGCGCGGGGGTCCCACGGAAGGGTGAAGAAATGGGAGGCTTTGAGTGTCATACCGTCACGATTGATGGTGCGCGTGATGGAATCGGCATCGAAATAGAGACCGTTCATTGTCCCGCGGCCGAGATTGGCCGTGATGACCGGCAGCAGCTCCTTTATCATGGCACGCCCGCGGTTGTCGCGGTCGGCAGGATTGTCGCTGCCACCCTCGATGGCAAAAGGACTGAGGCCGATGGCATCATGCTCGCCGAGGACATAGAGTGTCTGTACGGCGTTGCCGTCGCGGCGGCGTATCTCGGGGATAAACAGCGGATTGTCAGGGAGCGCGTAGGAGCGCACCCAGTCGGTGAAACCGCTGTCATAGAGGTCGGGGGCAAGGATGTCGACCGACGGGGCGGCGGCATGCCATATATCCTTGAGATGGGCAAGCGGGCCGGCCGAGGGGTATTCCCCGGGGCGGCGGCCACGCGAGTTCATCGCTGCATTCACATAAAGGGGCATCTCGGAGTCAATCCGGCGCGCAATCTGCGCCAGTCCCTCGACATATCGCCCGTAGTTGTAGGCCATGAACAGCTCGTCGGTGTAAATATCGTCACCGAAAACGCTGCTCCACGAGCCTGATTTCTTCATCCCGGCCCGCTGCCACTTGTCAAGCAGCGAGGGATGGAGTGATTTCTTGTTTTTGTCAAGATGTCTCATGAGCGCGGCAGGGACACCTTTGTCATACTCGGCTGTCGCGGCCTCGGAATAGTCGCGGGCATCCTCAAGCATCCCGATTTCGTTCTCGATCTGAATCATGATGACAGTTTCGTCGTTGTCAACCGCCTTGATGTGGCCGAGCAGCGCGGTAAACGCCTCGGCATCGGCTTGGAACACGGCCGAAGAAAATGCGCTCGCTATTTCAAGCGGCTTGCCCGAGCGGCTGCGGGCGCGCGGATAGGTTTTGTAATCCTGTTTGAACCACAGGGGGGCATAGCAGCTCATCGAGTTTTTCCATGCGCCAAACCACAGGAACACAACTTTCAGGTCGTTGCTCCGGGCATCGGAAATAACAGTGTCAATGAGGGAGAAGTCAAATTTTCCTTTTTCCGGCTCGATAAGGTCCCAGTAGGCGGGAACGAGCACGGTGTTGAGACCCATGTCGTGAAGTTTCTTGAAATTGCGGGCAATATCCCCGCTACATGTAGCAGCCGAGTTGCCGAGCTCGCCGCCGATGATTACAAACGGTTTGTCATCGACAATGAGGCGCGTGGCCGTTCCCTGTTTTTCGAGACGCGCGGCTCCGGCCGAGAAGATAGTAACAATTACAAAAATGAGTAATGACAGTTTTCGTGACATGGTAATAAAGTATAAAAAACCTCTGAGGTCTCTATTTTCAATAAAGACCCCAGAGGTTTCAGGGATTATTTCTTGGAATAGTCGTGGCTGCGGAAGTCGGCGCTGACATCCTTGCCTGCGATAGCGTCACACACGCTCTTGTAGGCGAGCTTGCGGCCATAGGAGGCATCAAAGACGTTGGGGGCGTCGTCTTTCAGCCAGTATTCGTGCTCTTTCTCGTTGTCACTGAGAGTCCACAGGGTGATTGCACTCTGCTGGTTCTCGGGGATGTTCTCGAAGTAAGAGGTCAGAATCATCTGATAGCAGTCGGCCTGTTTCTGGAGCTGGTCAGCCGAGGGGGTCTTGGTTCCGACGGTGATGTCAAGCTCGGTGATGCGGATGAGCTTGCCGGTGGCGGCGAGAGTCTTGAACATTGCATCGACCTGTTCCTTGCTGATTGATGAGGAAACGTGCATCTGGGTGCCGATACCGTCGACATGCGCGCCATTGTTGTCGATGTATTCGACAAACTCGATTAGCTTGGCGAGCTTGTTGGGGTTGGATTCAAGATTATAGTCGTTGACAAAGAGCTTGGCACCGTTGGGGTTGTACTTTGCGGCGTATTCAAACGCTTTCACGGCATAGTCCATACCGCAGTAGTAACCCCAGTAGAAGTGGCCGTTGCCGGCTTCGTTGGCCCAGTTGAGGTTGAGACCCGACTCGGTAGTCTCGACGGGCTCGCTGTCATCACTCATCCATCCGCCTTCAATACCGCGTATCTGGCAGTTGTCGCCGATGGGCTCGTTGATGACATCCCATGACGAGCAAGCGGGACCTGCATGGGTCATAGCCTCCTTAATCCATTCTTCCATAGCACCGAGAAGGATGGCTTTCTTTTCTTCGGGAGTCTTGAGTGCGTAGGTAATCGAGGGAGCGCGCATGGGAGCCTTGGCCTCATCGTCGACCACGGTGACAAGCACGTTGTCGATATAGTAGGTCATATCGGGAACATAACCGAAGTCCATGCTGATTTTCCACACGTCGGCCGACTCGTCGAAGTCAACGCTGTAGTTTTGCAGAACGACCTTGATCTGGGTCCAGTTGTCAGAAGTCTCGAAAGCCTCGGTCCAGCTTGACTGGTCACCGGTCCAGTTCATCCAAGGCCACTCGTTGGTGAGACCCTTGAACGACAGGCGGCCCTTACCGGCACCTTCGCTCTTGACATAGAACGATACCTCGACCTTCTTACCATGCTGCGACGGGATGTCGCCCGAAACAACTTGGAGGTCCCATGCTTTCTCTGATGAGGATGACGATGTCATCTTCATGACGTTCTTGTTGCCCGAGGGAGCGCCTGCCATTTCAACGGTTTCGACACCGGCACCGGGATTGTTGACATTCCACCCCTCTATGCCGTCGGCGAAGTTTCCGTTGGGGCAGAGGTTGGCAGGACCTTCAACTTTTCGGCCAAACTTGAAGTCGTCGACCCAGAGAGTGGCGTTCTTGATTCCGCCAAACTGCAGACCGACACGGCACACGTCGGCAGGGTCGCTGTCTTTGTATTCAAATTCACCTTCACAGAGAGTCCAGTTGTCAGTCCCGGTAAATATACTTTTGTAGATGCCTGAATAGTTTGCGTTTTGCCCTACAAATTGAACCTCGACACCGTCGGGCGACTTGATATAGAACGAATAAGCGTAGGTGACACCCGGTTCCAGATCGACCGACCACCACAGCTGGCAATCGTAGTTTACAGATGTCTCGGCATTGGTCACACACTTGAGTGCATAATTTGAATCATGACCGGGAGCCTCGACAGTCCTTGTATATTGAGTCCAACCTGACCATCCGTTGTCGTTGCCCGACTCGAAGTCGCCATTAGTAACAATGTTTTCGATGCCTCCGTCATTGCCGCCCGAGATAATCTGCTCGGGTGCGATGAGCTTGCGCAGATAATTCTGCTGTTGCTGGGTGTGCCACAACAGGTTGTGACCGTGCAGTTTCAGGCCGGTGTTCATGGCAATGAACTGATCGACCTTGTCCCAGTTGTAGCTGCCGTTGGTCTGCACGACCGACTGATGTTTCATTGCGTTGCCGAATGTCACTCCTTGGTAGTTGTCAAGCACAACCTGCCGATAGGCTTCGTCGTCGAGGAAGTTGTCAAGCCCCATGCCGAGGGTGATGTCCACACCGGGGTGATACTCGGCCATATAGTTCTTGATAAAGTCATAGTTGGCAATCTTCTCCTTCAGTTCCATAGGGATGTCGCTCCCGGTGACTGTCGGATCGCCGTCGCGCCACTCCATCACTTGGTCGTCACATGCGGCAAATGCCAGTGACAGTGCTGCGACAGGAAATATTATCTTGTTGATTTTCATAAAACTTCTTTTTTTAATTCATAATGCACAATTTTTTCAATTATCAATTCTCAATTGTCAATTGTGCATTATGAATTGAGATTATTCTTCATCTTCGGGTTCTTCGTAATCGCTGGGGGTGAATGCCTTGAAAGGAACCACGCGCCAATTGTCGAAATAGAGAGCCGGGCCGGTGAACACGCTTGACTTCAAGGTGACTTTCTCGCCGGTGGCATCGGTGTAGTCAAAGTCGCTGTTGACAAAACCCACGCCGAAGTTGGGATAGGTAGCGGCGTTGCGGTCGTCGATAACCATCTGGAATGTCGGGGTCTGAGCCTCGGCATCGGCCAAGAGGGTGGCATATTTGTTGATAGACGACATCGGGATAGTCAGCGTCTGCCAGCCGGTTGTCATGAAAGGCACGGCCTCACCGCTCTTACCGCCCGAAAGATAGGGTGCGAAACAGTAGACAAGGTTGTTTTTGCCGTCATCGTCGCTGCCGATACCCGCGAGGTTGTAGTTGTTGATAAGCTGCACCTGAATCTGGCCGCCGAGGTCGATAGTCCAAGGATTGGGGCAATAGACGTCGACTTGGAGGGCGATTTCGCTAACCGGGGTCTCGGCCGGGATGAAGTCGGTCATGCGGCTCCAGTCTTCCCAAGCCTTGTCGCCGTCGCCGACGGTCTGCATCTCGGCTGCGCGCGGCTTGCCTGCGGCGATACCGCCCTCGTCAAACAGACGCTGCGGAATCAGGGGGGCACACTTGCCGCGGCCTGAACCGGCAGGGTCGTCGACAAGGTCTTCAGTGTAAATCATCGACGCGCCGGGCTTGAGGTTGCCGTTGTCGTCCTTGCCGCCCCACATGCCCTGCTGGCCATCGGTGTCAAAGTCGATGAGCAGTCCGCGACGCTCGTTGAAATAGGCGGGCGACTGGGTGCTGCCGTTGGGACTCTCGCTGATGATGGGGCCGCCCTCGGTCACGCCCGAAGGCATCACGAATGAAAACCACTCGCCATCCTCGTCGTTTATAATCCCCTCGGTAACCTCTACGCCGCCGGGAAGGACAACCTTGGAGGTCTCGTGGAGATAGGAGCCGGTCACGGTCACGGTCTCACCGGGCATCGGGAGGGTGTTGCTGACATTTTCTATAATCGAGTAGCCGTTGCGGATCAAGAAATTGTAGACATACTCGTTGTTGCCGTCCTTGACAAGACGGATGGTGTTGCGCACACTCTCGTCGCAGTCGCTGACAGGGGTCTTGGAGTTGATTGACACAATCATCGACCCGTCGCTGACATAGGCACGGTTAAAATAGGTATCATAACCGTTGATATACACCTTTTTGACCCCGTAGAACCCCGAGCCTTCCAGACGGAGCATCTGGCCGAGGCGGGCAAATTCCACCTCGCGGTCGGGTACTGACGACTTGTAGTCTTCAAGGTACACCTTGGTTATCTTCATGGGCGTTCCCTGCGCGTCGCTCTCGAAATAGGCGTCATCGTCGTTGCACGACGTGGTGAAACCCGCCAAGAGAACTGCCGCAGCCGCTATATATTGAAATTTCATAATTTTAGTCATTTGTCTAAACATTAAACTTTAAACATTAAACCTGTTTAAAACAGTGTGGAAGTCTCGACTTCGCGCTCGGGGAACTCATAGGCGACAGGCTCGTCTTTGAGTTTGGGATTGCGGGTGAGGTCGACGTTGGAGACGGGGAATGTCAAGTGCTGCTTGGTAGCGGTCGACACGCCGGTACCGTCGGCGGTCTTGGCATACTGGCAGATTTCGTTCTCGTCCCACTCGTAACCGGCGTTGCGCTCCTGAGCGTTGAGATAGCCGATTACTTCCTCCTCCTGATAATAGCTGCGGCGGAGCAGGTCATACCAGTACTGGCCCTCGTAGGCAAGCTCGATGCGGCGTTCATAGCGCAGGTCCTCGTAGGTAATCGAGTTTTTGGCCGGAACCTTGGCACGGCTGCGTACCATGTTGAAATACTTGAGGTCGTCGCCGCTGAGCGAGCTGTTGTTGCCCATCTTGGCCTCGGTATAGTTGAGATAAACCTCGGCGAGACGCATCATGTAGGTGTTGACACCGCTCGACTGCTGGTAGCTCTGCCCGTTGTCGTCAAGTTTGCCGATGACATGCTTGACCACGTTGCACTTGTTTTCATAACCGGTCTCGGTCACGTTGTAGGTGTAACCGCCGCCCTTCTTGTTGAGATGGGGATAGGTCTCGCCTACGGTGGCGATGGTGTAGTGGCGGCGCACGGCAAAATCTTCGGGTTTGTAGGTGCGCACGATGTCATAGGAGGCATATGTGGCGTTACCCCAGTTGGTTTCGCCCACCATTGTCGACCACGAGAAGAAGGCCGAGATGGAGTTGGCGGCACCCCAGCCGATAGCGTCGGTCGAGCCTTGCAGCCACTGGAGCTGGAACACTGACTCGGAGTTGTTGTTCCATTTATCGACTTGGAAAAGGTCGCCGTAGGAGGGCATGAGCTCATAGGGGCCTTCGATACATTTCATGGCAGCCTTGGCGGCGAGGTCGAGATAATAGGGGTTGCGTGAGCCGCGGTTGTGGTCGGTGGCGATGTTATTGCCGTCATAGGCGCCATCGGTAGTCAGTCCGGCCATCGAGAGATAGAAACGTGACAGCATACCGTAGGCACTGTAACAGGTCACGCGTCCCGGGTTGGCCTGAACGGGCGACAGGTTGGCGGCGGCATATTCCATGTCGCGGATGGCAAACTCGATTACATCTTCCAGACGGTTGGCCGGGCGCACGACGTTGCGGGCAGCCTCCTGAGTGTCAGTATAAATGATTGCCTTGCCCCATATCGAGCCGAGGTACCAGAATGCGAGTCCGCGCATGAAACGGGCTTCGGCGATGCCTTGGGTGCGGGCGGCTTCGCTGACGGCGGGGCCACTCTTCCGGGCGATGTTGTTGATGGTGTTGTTGCTCTGTGCGACAACCGAGTAGAATGCACCCCACGCATCTTCGAGGCCGGGAGAGTTGGCTGTCTCGGTGAAGTTGGTGTAGGGATAGATATAGTCGCTCCAGCGGGCGGTCAGGTTGTTGGCACGACCGTCGCCCACGCTGTAATAGAACTTGCCGTTGAAGTCGTTCCACACATAGTTGTAGAGCGGTGCGGTGGCGTAGGAAACGGCTTCGTCGCTGTCAAAGAATGTCTCGGGGTTGGCCTGATAGCTGTTGGTCTGCCCAAGAAAGTCCTCACATGACGAGAACATTGCCGACACGCCGGCCAAGGCGGCGAGAATTAATATTTTATTTTTCATTGTAGTTCTCATTTTAGAAGATTAGAAGGAGACATTGAGGCCGAAAGTGTAGATGCGGGGCGAGGGATAGCGGCCATAGTCGAGGCCGGTCATCAGCGCGTCGCCATACATTGCACCCACTTCGGGGTCAAGACCTTTGTACTTGGTCCATGTGTGAACATTCTGGATGTTCATGTAGACACGGACGTTCTCAAGGAAAATCTTACGCATCCACTGGCGGGGGAAGGTGTATCCGAGAGAGATGTTCTGAAGACGGATATAGGAACCGTCCTCGATGAACCGGTCGCTGACCTGAGTGAAGTTGTTGTTGGCGTTACTTTTCTGCACTGCGGGCATGATTGTCTGATCGGCGTTGATGACATGGAGGTTGCGGAAATCGTCAGCGGGGCCGTCAGGGTCGATGAGACCGATTTTGGCATAGTTGAGCGACGAGCGCAGCATGTTGCCGTTGGTGCGGGGGTCCTCGATGGCCATGCGGGTCATGTTGAGCAGCTTGCCGCCATAGGAGCCGGTGAAGAATACCGACAGGTCGATGCCTTTCCACGAGAAGTTGTTGCCGAATCCCCATGTGAACTTAGGCTCGGGGTTGCCGATGAACTGTGCGTCGTTGGCATCAATCACGCCGTCGTTGTTCTTGTCCTCATAGATGTAGTCGCCGAGCCATGTCGAGCTTTCGGCGATGGTGTTTCCTGCGGGAATCGCAACCTGCTTGACGTTACCCTGCTCGTCCTTATAGTAGAAGTCGGTGGGTTCGTCGAAACGTCCGATGACCTTGTAGCCCCAGAACTGGGCGATAGGCTCGCCGACAACGGTGCGGGTGACAACGTGGTTGTAGGAACCGGTCTGGAAGGTCTTTTCAAGGGTGGCGGTCTCGGTGTCGAGGCCTACGACCTTGTTGCGGTTGAGCGAGAAAGTGACATTGGATGTCCACTGGAAGTCCTTGTTGGTGATGTTGGTGGTGTTCAACGTCAGCTCGAAACCTTTGTTTTCAAGCGAGCCGATGTTGTCCCAAGGGTTGGACGCGGCACCCTGTCCCTTGGAGCCGAGGAACGCGGGCAGCTGGACCTGAAGAAGGAGGTTCTTTGTCTTCTTATAATATACGTCGGCGACAAGCTCGATGCGGTTGTCAAGGAAGCCGAGGTCGATACCCACGTTGTAGGAGTGGGTGGTTTCCCAAGTCAGGTCGGGAGCGGGAGTATTGCCGGTCAGTACGCCGGTACCCCACGGGGTGGTCTTGTAGCTCAGCAGAGCGATAGTCGCCCAGTCGGCCACATTCTGGTTACCGGTGGCACCCCAGCCTGCGCGCAGCTTGGCGTTGTTGAGCCATGTCACATCGCGGAGGAATGCTTCCTGAGATGCGCGCCATGCGAGTGCAGCCGAGGGGAACCATCCCCAGCGCTTGCCCTCGGCAAACTTGGAAGAACCGTCGCGACGGATGGTGGCGGTCACGAGGTAGCGGTCGTCATAGGAGTAGAATGCACGGCCGAAGTATGAGGCCATCGAGTTGGCATTCTTGTAACCGATACCGGTCGAGGTGGTGATGTCGCCTGCCGAGGGGTCGGGAGTAGAGTTGGTAAGGAATCCGGTGGCGGTACTCTGCTGTGTCTCCCAGTTGAAGTGGCTCATTTCCTGACCGACCATCACGTTGATGGCGTGAACCTTGTTGAATGTGCGGTTATAGGTAAGGATGTTGCGCCATGACCAGTATTTGGTGTTGGTCTTTGTCCAGCGGGAGGTGCGGATGTCCTGTGTCTTCACGCCAAACTGGTAGTCGGGCATGTAATAATAGTAGTTGTTGTAGTTCCAGTCGCCCGATGCCTCGGTTTTGAGGGTAAGACCCTTGGCGAGGGTCGCTTCGAGATAGACGTTGAAACGGAAATTGGTCTTGCGGTTGTTGTTGGTGACGATTTCGGCCATTCCGAGGGGGTTGTCGGGCATCCACACATCTTCGGGACCGTCAAACGAACCGTCGGCCGATGTCGGAGCGACTGTGGGCTGCTGCTGGAGGGCACTCATGATGGTGCTCTTGTCGGTACCCACTTTCTGCTTGGTCTCGGAGAACGAGAAGTTCACGCCCCCCTTGAGCCATGACTTGATCTGGGTGTCGATGTTGGAACGGAGTGACAGACGGCGGAAACCGGAACCGACGGCGATACCGTCCTGATTGAGGTAGCCGCCGCTGAAAGCGTAGGTGGTCTTTTCGTTACCGCCCGAAACCGAGATGTTGTGGCTGGTCATGAATGCCTTGCGGAAAAGCTCGTCCTGCCAGTCGGTGCCTTCGCCGAGAAGCTCGGGACGCACGAATGCGCTTGACGGGTCGAGGAGGTTCAGCACGTTGGCGCGGTAGTTGTGATGCTCGGCATACTCGCGCAGGTTGAGCATGTCATATTTCTTGGGCATCTCCTGCCAGCCGACATATCCGTCATAGGTAACGGTAGCGAGTCCGGCTTGACCGCGCTTGGTGGTGATCATGATGACACCGTTTGACGCGCGCGAACCATAGATGGCGGTTGCCGATGCGTCTTTCAGGATGTCCATCGACACGATGTCGCTCGGGTTGATGGTCGACAGGGGGTTGGAGGATTCGTCGTCGGTGGCTGAGTCAATCACAACGCCGTCGATGACGAAGATAGGCTGGTTGGTCGCGTTGAGCGAGTTGATACCGCGGATTCGGATCGAGGTCGACGCACCGGGTGTACCGGAGTTGGCCTGAATGTTGACACCGGCGGCGCGGCCTTGGAGCACTTGGTCGATGCTCGTCGGAACCGACTTCTTGATAGCGGCATCGCCCACTGACACGACCGAGCCGGTCATGTCGCTGCGCTTCATCTGTCCGTAACCCACAACGACAACCTCGTCGAGGACTTCGGAATTCTCTTTGAGGGTCACGGTGATGCTGGTGCGTCCGTCGACGGCGACACTCTGCGTGGTGTAACCCACATAGGAAATCACGAGAGTGGCATTTTTGGGAACATTCAGCTTGAAATTTCCGTCCATGTCGGTAGCCATACCGTTGCCGGAACCTTTCTGCTGCACTGTCGCGCCGATAAGCGGGTCACCCGCCTCATCGAGCACACTTCCCGTCACGGTGATGTTCTGGGAATACGCCAACAGCGGTGTCATGACAACCATGACAAGGGCTATCAGCCTCAGGAATTTTACTGTGCACTTCATGAAAGTAAATTAAATGAATGGATTAATGTTTTAGGTAGTTTTTTATTTTGGTTTTAGATGGTTGACAGGTCAGTTTTCTGTTTCGTGGCGATTTAGGGTTGGTTTTAAGAATTAAACATTATTTTGGTTTTTTGGTGTTGCAAAATTATATATAAAAGCTCTAACCGACCTTTTACAACCGCACAGATACCCGCGATTACGAAACACGGAACATTCTGTTTGAAACACATTTTATCGCAAATGATACATTTATGTTGTACAGCATAAAAATACGCCTCAAAAAAATTTCTAAACAGCTCATTTTAATAGATTTTTAGTATATTTGTAACACGTTACCAAAGTCGACCGGCAACCGCTACCCGATTCCTATCGAAAAAGGATTAAATTGCAGCGTGGATATTGGTTTGATTTCATTTCCGGAGCGATGTCAGCAGTGGTAACAGGCCTCCGCTGACAGGTTGGAAACAGGACCAATAGCGGTGGTAATAGACCTCCGCTGGCAGGTTGGAAACAGGACCAATATGGGAAAAGCGGCGTAGCCGCCAATTATGCGGCAGAGCCGCATGTTAACGTTAGCCACATGCAACCGCGCCGTTAGGTGCGGGCAGCTTGTGGTAAAATGAAGTCGAGTAACCTCACGGCAGCAGAGCTGCCGGTCTGTGACAATTATACACCTTATGGCTAATACATATATTCAAATCTACCTCCATCTCGTGTTTGCCGTGAAAAATCGAGAATCACTGATTCCGACTCCGTGGCAACCGCGCATTCATGCTTATACCGCAGAGGCATTGCGCAAACGCGGACATATCCCGTTGGCAGTAGGTGGGACAATGGACCATATCCACATATTGTTTTCTTATTCGGCCAAAGAACTGATACCCGATTTGGTCAGAGACCTCAAAGTGTGGCTTACGAAAATGATAAACGACCACCATGTGTGCGTATTCAAGTTTGAATGGCAGAAAGGATATGGTTGCTTCTCTCATTCTCATTCACAGGTTGAAAATGTCATAAATTATATCAAGTCTCAACCTCAACACCATAACCACCGCACGTTACGCGACGAAATAAAAACCATCCTTGAACGGCAAGGCATCCCGTTTGACGAGCGATATATCTTTGATGACCCCGTATAGACCGGCTGCGATGCAGCCGTGTTGATTGCAGCACGACTGTTACCACAAGCTGCATGCCGCCTAACGGGGCATTTGCATGTGGCTAACGTTAAGACGCGGTTACACCGCGTTGACGGCGGCTACGCCGCTCATCATTATGTTTTAATTCGCTATCCCTCAGGGATGTACGGCTCATTCATTTAACTTTTGCATTGTTTGGCAAATACTTGAATAAGGCGCATTTATCTAAACTCAAACTTTGGAACAGATAAAAATTGCTGTATTTGAATGGAATTGAGAATCGCTTTTAACCGCCTACCACTCACGAAAGAGCTGTGTCCGGAATGATTAATTTTGATTTAAAATACCACGATAATTATACTATCGCCATGAAATTACGCCTGACGCTATTGACTGTTGTCTTTTTCATAATCTTTACCGCTCCGCGAGCATCGGCCCAGCGGGGACGGCTGTTCACGCCCGACAACGAGCTTTCCTCATCCCTCATCAACCACATCATGCAGGACAGCGAGGGATATGTGTGGGTCGCGACCGAATATGGACTAAACCGCACCGACGGCACCGGATTCACAATTTACCATCATGATCCCGACGACCCGGGGTCGGTTAAAAGCAACTATGTGCGCACCGTCTACGAGGATCGGCACCACTCTCTGCGCGTGGGGTGCATAAACGGCCTGATGGAATTTGACCGGGCAAACGATTCGTTTGTGGAAATCCCCATGTTCAACCGCGGAGAAAGGGTCTACCCCCACGTCGCCGCCATGATAGAGCTGTCAAACGGCGAATTGTGGATTGCAACGCTCGGCAACGGCATTTTCAGGCTTGACCACGACGGCCGACGCGCCATGAGACTCGACGATGTGACCAGCATGGTGGGGAGCGACTATGTAACCTGCATGCACGAGGACTCCTCCCACATCCTGTGGATTGGCACTGAAAACTCTGGACTGTGCCGCTATTTCCCGGCAAGCGGCACCGCCCGCATATATCGCGCCGACGAGCTGCCGGGAATCAAGATTTCGTCCATTACCGAGGACTCGCACGGAAATATATATGCAGGAATCCTCGACCACGGCGGGGTCGTGGCCTACAACCGTGCCGCCGATACTTTTGCCCCCGCGTGTGACCGCGCGACCGGATACCCGGTACAGGATGTAGCAATCGACTCAGACGGCAGCAGCATACTGATGGCGGTCGACGGCAGCGGCCTGAAAAGAATCCGCGACAACGCCATCGACGACTATCCCCTCGACTCCCCCAACATCGACATAGCCAATTCCAAGGTCCACCACATCCTCCTTGACCGAGACGGCAACCTGTGGCTCGGGATATTTCAGCGAGGGGTCTATCTATCGCCCTACAACCGGTTCAGGTTCAACTATATGGGACTGCACCAGACGGTCAACCCTATCGGAAAAGGATGCGTGATGATGGTGAAAGTCGACTCGCGCAACGACGTGTGGATATCGTGTGACAACGACGGCCTATATCGTGTCTACAGCGTCACCGGGCAGTGCATGGCCCACATCCCCATGACGGCCACGGTCCTGTCAATGGCCGAGGACAGCCGGGGACGCCTATGGGCCGGAACCTATGGCGGAGGTCTCGCCCTCATCGATCCGGCGACATCCCGTGTCAGTTTCATCCCGTCGCTGGCCGGGACGAGAATCTACGGCCTCGCTATCGACAGTGACGGCAACCTCCTTGCCGCGACCCTCGGCGACGGCGTTTTCAGCTATAATCCGGCGACAGGGGCGACGCGCCGGTTCAGGGCTGTATCGGGCGGAGGTGCCGCAGGACCCGATGTGGTCTCCCGCGACTGGGTCAACGACATCATGATCGACAGCGGCGGCAACGTGTGGCTCGCCACCTTCTCGGGTGTCTGCCGACTCGACCCCGCGTCGGGCGCAATCAACCCCGTCGACCCGCTGTCAGGCACAATCGCATATACTCTCGCCGAAAGCCACGACGGGACCATCTGTGCCGGAACCGTCGAGGGACTGATGCGCTATAATCCGCTGACAGGGGAAAGAGCGGTCGTTTCCGTGGCCGACGGGATGCCCAACGATGTCATCTGCGGCATCGTCGAAGACGCCGCCAACAACCTTTGGGTCAGCACCTATCACGGCATCGCGAGATACACCCCCTCGACCGGGGCCGTGATGACCTATGACGCCGGCGACGGACTTCAGGGAAACGAGTTTACCCACGGAGCCTACTGCACCACCCCCAACGGCACGGTATATTTCGGCGGCACACACGGTGTGACATCTTTCCACCCCTATGACATCGAGGAAAACGTGCGCGCCTACACCCCGCGCATCGTGCGACTCGACATCTTCGGCACCCCGGTCAACGCTTCCACCCTCTCGGGAGGGCAGCATGTCACCACCGGCGCTGTCAGCGAGACAACCGGTTTCACCCTCGCCCCGGGCGACAACACGTTTACCATCCATTTCTCGACACTGACGTTTGACAATCCGGACAAAATCATATACCGGTACCGCATCCCCGAGCAGTCCAAGCGGTGGATGCAGACCCAGCCGGGCGACAACCGCGTGACATTCAACAACGTTCCCCACGGCACCTACACGCTACAGTTCAAGGTAGCCGGCGACAACCGCCCCGAGGCGGTCCACAGCGTGACAGTCACCATCCTGCCGCCGTGGTATCAGTCGTGGTGGGCGTGGCTGGCCTACATCCTGCTGGCCCTGCTGCTGTTGCTCGCCACAATTCGCTACTGGCGTATGCACAACCGCGAGAAACTCGAAAAACTCGACCTGAAACGCGCCGAGGAGGTCAACGAGGCCAAGCTGCAGTTTGTGTTCAACATCTCCCACGAAATCCGCACACCCATGACCCTCATCATCAACCCGCTCGAAAAGCTCATCGCCACATGCCGCGACAATGCCCTCCGACCGGTCTATATGATGATTTACCGCAACTCGCAGCGCATCCTAAGCCTCGTGAACCAGCTGATGGACGTGCGCCGTCTCGACAAGGGGCAGATGAACATGCACTTCCGCGAGACCGACATGGTGGGATTCGTGCGCGACGTGATGCAGCCATTCGAGCTTTTCGCACAGGAAAACGACATCACCCTGTCGTTCCTCCCGAGCGGGGAACATATTCCGGCGTGGGTCGACCTCAACAACTTTGACAAGGTGCTGATGAACCTGCTGAGCAACGCGTTCAAGTACACCCCTGCCGGCGGCACCATCACCGTCTCGCTCACTACCGGCAATGACCCGGCGGCACGTCCCCCGCTCGACGACTATGTTCAGATTGTCGTGGCCGACTCGGGCATCGGCATCCCGTCTGAGGAAATCGACCGCATCTTCGAGCGTTTCTACCGTGTCGAGAACACCGTGACGCAGTCGAGTTTCGGTACCGGAATCGGCCTCCACCTCGCCAAGTCGCTCGTCACGCTCCATCACGGCACAATCAATGTCTACAACCGCCACGACGGCCCGGGATGCGAGTTTGTCGTGAGAATCCCACGCGGGTCCGACCATCTGACAGCCGCAGAGCTTGCCGCGCCTGACTCCAAGCAGCCGATCATTACCAATGTCGAGCGTTCATTGACGGCAGAGACCGTCAATGAACGAGGGGACGAAGCAGTCCCCTCGGCCAACCATCGTCTGCGCGGGCGCATCATGGTCGTGGAGGACAATCCCGAAATCCGCGCCTACATCAGCCGCGAGCTGGGCGACACTTACACAATCGTGGCGTTCTCCAACGGCCGCGAGGCTCTTGACGCGGCATTGACCGAGATCCCCGCGCCCGACCTCATCATCAGCGACATAATGATGCCCGGGATGGACGGCATAACACTCACGCGCAAGATTAAGAAAGGTATTAACACTAACCATATCCCCGTCATCCTCCTCTCGGCCCGGTCGAGTGCCGAGGAGATGAAAGAGGGCCTCGAAAGCGGTGCCGACAACTACATGGTCAAGCCGTTCAACACCGAGGTGCTGAAAATGACCATCGCCAACCTTCTTGCCAACCGCCATCTGCTCAAAGTCAAGTACAGCGGCTCACAGGAGCAGGAAGACAAAGTCGAAAAAATCGAAATGAAGTCACAGGACGAGATACTGATGCGCAAAATCATGGCCGTGGTCAACGCCCGCATCTCGTCGCCCGACCTCAGCGTCGAGAGCCTTGCCGCCGAGGTGGGCATCTCGCGCGTACACCTCAACCGCCGCCTGAAAGAGATTACCAACCAGAGCGCCCGAGACTTCATCAAGAACATCCGCATGCGGCAGGCCGCCCGGCTTCTCCGCGAGAAGAAACTGAGCATAACCGAGGTCGCCTATGCCACCGGTTTCGCCAACCCGTCCCACTTCTCGGTCGCCTTCAAGGAAATCTTCGGCATCACCCCGCGAGCCTATGCCGCCGGCGACGACCACACCGCGCAGGATTAGGTGTTTTGCATTGACGCGGCGTATTATGTCTAAAAACAATTGACCGTAATGCGAAAAACCATCCTGATTCTCTGCGCGATATTATTTCTGTCGGCCACGCTGTCGGCTGTGACTTTTGATTATGTTTCAGGCGAGGAGGGACAGCGCGCCTGCCTGCGTCTACCCCGGGGAGCA
Organism: uncultured Porphyromonadaceae bacterium; assembly: GCA_947176615.1. Classification (GTDB taxonomy): domain Bacteria; phylum Bacteroidota; class Bacteroidia; order Bacteroidales; family Muribaculaceae; genus Duncaniella. Next base: position 689 of record CAMWRO010000013.1, on the reverse strand, counting down.
CGGGAGGTAAAGGCCCTGCTCTACTGCCATCAGAACATGACCGAGGAGGTGCTGTTCCGCAGCGATTTCTTCTGCAAGAAGATGGACAGCCTCGGCGTGGCTATGGCATTCATTCAGGGCGGCTCGCAGAACTGGGACACCTCCGACGGCTGTCAGGAGCGTTTCGAATCCATCGTCAGCGACTTTGCCCGGGCGACGGAGCATCCCGAAATCGCGACCGCGCCGATAATCCCCTTCGGACATTCGGCTCAGGCCACCTTCCCGTGGAATTTCGCCGCATGGAACCCTGACCGCACTCTCTGCATCATCTCCTATCACGGCGACGCCCCGCGCACCAACCTCTGCGGCTACGGACGCGCCAACGTCGAGTGGGGCCGCACCCGCAACATCGACTCGATTGCGGGACTGATGATCGAGGGGGAATATGAATGGTGGGAGGCCCGAGTGCGCCCTGCCCTCGCGTTCCGCATGATGTACCCCGAAAGCCGCATTTCTTTCCTCTGCGATGCCGGAAAAGGCCATTTCGACCTCTGCCCCGAGACGCAGGAGTACATCGCCCGCTTTATCGCCAAGTCGCTCCAAGACCCGCGTCCGGCCCGAGGGGTGTACTACTCGCGATGGTATGCCGACGGCTCCGAAAGCACTGACCCCCATGACCAATTCTGGTATCACGATGCCGAGATGGCCGA
>CAMWRO010000012.1 GCA_947176615.1 uncultured Porphyromonadaceae bacterium | reverse complement strand
CTGTTCGGTCGCTATGTAGCCGGGGCGGATGCCGTTGCACTGGATATTGTGTTCGCCAAATTCGGAGCAGATGTTGCGGGTGAGCATCTTGAGGCCCCCCTTTGCGGCAGCGTAGGCACTGACGGTCTCGCGGCCAAGCTCGCTCATCATCGAGCAGATATTGATGATTTTTCCGTGTCCCTTCTTGATCATTCCGGGGATGACAGCCTTGGCGCAGATGTAGGGGGCGACAAGGTCCACGTCAATGACACGGCGGAAATCCTCGACTGCCATTTCCTCCATCGGGATACGTTTGATAATCCCGGCGTTGTTGACAAGGATGTCGATTGTGCCTACGGTGGCCTCGATGTCGGCGACCATAGCCTTTACAGCGTCCTCGTCGGTCACGTCGCAGAGATAGCCTTTTGCATCGATGCCGAGTTCCTTGTAGGCGGCGAGGCCACGGTCTACAGTCTCCTGACGCGAGCAGTTAAACACGATTTTTGCGCCGGCCTCGGCAAAAGCCTGAGCGATGGCGAGTCCTATACCGTAAGCAGCACCGGTAACAAGGGCCACTTTACCTTCCAGTGAAAAATTTACCATTATCTTATAATCGTTTTATTATTTTATTTCAATCTTTAGCGGAGAGCGGAGTGTTGCTGCCTGACGGGCAAGGTGGTCGTTCCAGTCATCGATGTTGTCAATGTCGGTCTTGTCCCATGCGAAACCCCAGTAATAACGATAGGTTTCACCGGGATTGTAGGGGCTGATGGCGAGGACATGGGAGGGAGAATCGTCATGGCGGTCAACTCTGGTCTCGGTTACATTCACCGGGAACGTGGCGCCCATGAACACCTTGCCGTTATCAGGACCCTGCGTGGGATCGATATAGGATATGAACATCTTCTCGGGGTCGGTGGTCACGGTCCCCTCGGTGTCGTGCAGCACGATTCCGGTGGCGATGGGCAACGTGGCGGTCAGGCCGGTGTAGGAAATATCGGTGCGGTTAAGATGTGAGCCGGCGTCAAGAGTGATGACACGGGTTTCGATAACCGAGGTATCGGCTCCCGCTTTCAGCGGCGTGAAGCCGAGCTTTACCGAGAATCGCAGGGGGCCGTTGTCAAGAATTTCAGCCTCGCGGTAACACCACGGATACACAATCGTGTCAGAGACCATCAGGGCCGCCACACCGGCGCCGAGGGTAGGGCCTACAGCATAGCAGTCCATACCATAGCCGTGATCGACGTGATAGGAAAAAGTCTTGATAAATTCCTCGGCTGCGGCATCGCCCTCGCTCTTGCGGATAGAATCGACACGGGCCCATGACTCGGGATTCAGCTCGATGGCATAGAGCATGTCGAGAATCGGGTAGACGGTGTCGCGTTTCAGGAAAATGTCATATCCGAATCCGCGCTCGCCACGGTTCTGGAGTGCGGGACCGTAGGCACGGAATCCGACCTTGTCGTTTTCCCACCCCATGTCATCGTCGCGCTCGGGATAAGCGCGTCCGCGTGCTATCGTGTCATAGTCGTGGCGCGTTTCCGAGGCGTAGACCTTGTAGGTCGCGCTTGAAGACGCCTTGACATCAGTCGGGAAAATGAGCAGATTGTCGTGAGTGACCTGTGACGGAATCTCGTTTCCCTCGCTGTCAGTGACATAGAGAAATTTGCCGGTGCCGACAGTCGCCCGAAGGCTGTCGATGGCAATTTCGACGATTTCGCCGCGACGGTCAAAATCGAGCGCGTTGCTGAGCGTTATGGTTGCTGTCTTGTTGTGGCAAGCGGTCATTGATGATAGAATCGCTGCCGCCAAGATAAGTTTTTTCATTGCGATAGAAGAAACGTGTGAGATTGATATGGCAAAATTAGCCAAAAAATTGGAATTAAAATTAGCTTGTCGGACTAAAATAGAGACTGCGGGTTACAGCGTGGCAAGCACGTCATGCTTTTCTTCCAGTTTCTTCTTGCGCAGAAGGGCCTCGATGTAATAATAGTCGGCATATATTATCGCAGCGTCAATCTCGCTTCCGGCGGGATGGTGACCTACCGAGTGGTCAAGGAATGCCGGACGTCGGTCACCGCTGCGGTAAGCGTCAGAGCCGAGGGAGGCAAGCATTTTTTCAGCGGCCGCGAGATATTTCTTGCTTTGTTCTGGCAGGACGTATCCCTGAAGTTCAAGGAGAGCCGACGCGACAACGGCTGCAGCCGACGCATCGCGCGGGGCATCGGGGATGCGCGGGTCGTCAAAGTCCCAGTAAGGCACATAGTCCTCGGGGAGGCGGTCAAGATAGGCGTCGGTGACTTTTTGGGCGAAGTCAAGGAAACGAGGGTCACGGGTTTCGCGATATACCATAGTGTAGCCGTAGATGGCCCAAGACTGTCCACGCGCCCACAGCGAGTTGTCGGCATACCCCTGATGGGTCATCCCCTTGATAAAATCACCGCTTACCGAGTCATATACAGCGACGTGATAGCAAGTGAAGTCGGGGCGGAAATGATGTTTCATTGTCGTCTCGGCATGTTTCACGGCGATGTCATAGAGGTTGCTGCCACCGCCGTTTTTGGCCGCCCAGAAAAGCATCTCAAGGTTTATCATGTTGTCCATGATAGTGTTGTGTCCTCCGAGCATCTTGACATTTCGCGGCCAAGAGAGAATGGTACCCACGTTGGGATTGTAGAGGGTCGCGAGAGAATCGGCGGTATCGATGATTACCTGACGGTAGTGCGGGTCGCGGGTCAGGCGGTAGCCGTTGCCATAGCTGCAGAACATGAGGAATCCGAGGTCATGGTCAAAGGCGGGAATCTTGGACAGAAATTCAAGTGACGAAGTGAACTTTTCAGCTTCTTTTCTGATTGTCGTGTCGCCGGTCGCCTCGTAGTTATACCACAGGATGCCGGGCCAAAAGCCTCCGCACCATTCCTCCTTGTCGGCCTTGCGGCAGTGCCAGCATGTGGCATCCCCTTCCATGTTGCGGGGCATCATTGTATAGTCGATGGAGTCGCTGTTACCACGCAATTCGTCCAGTGTGCGGTGAATCTGGGCATTGCAGTAGGCGAGATCTCCGTCAATGTCGAGTTCGGTTTCAGCCGAGGCATTTACACAGCCGGTATAGACCGCCGCGCTCAATGCCATTCCCATTAAGGGTATGATAGAGGTAAGTTTCATGATTTATTTTTATGGTATATTATTTTGTTACAGTGAAGTTGTCGATGTCCATCCATCCGCGGTCATTGCCGTCGGGGGTTACGCTGAACAGTCCCGTTTTGGCTCCGATCCATTTTCCGGCACGGGCCTGAAACGGCTGCCCGGCACTGATGAATTTCTTGCCGTCGAGGCTGTAGCTGAACTTGCACACGGCGCCTTTGCCAACCTTGACCCGGAGATACAGGTCGCATTCGAGATTGGGGTAAAGTCCGGCCTCGTAGACACGCGACGGCTTGATTGTGGCGATTGTTTCCGCCTCTTGGCGGTTGCCTTGTTCGGCATCATGGCAGGTGACGAGTTTCAGCGTAAAATTGTCGCCGGTCTTTTCGACTCCGAGCGCGCCATAGTCCCATCCCATGACGATAAGTCCTGACATGACTCCTTCTGAAGATGCCTTGGCCGAGATTTTGACCTTGGCGGTGGCGGTAAATTCCTCGGCAGGGAATTTCTGGAGCAACAGATTGGGTACTTCCCAGAAATTGGGGGCGTCGGGGGAGAGGATGTGGCCGTAGAGGCGCATGAATCCCATATCGGAGGTGAAACCGTAGGTGTCGTTATAGTTGGCATGCCATTGCCACTGTCGTCCCAATGTGCGTGAGTTGAAATCGTCGCTTGTCGGGGGCACTGTCACAGCGACTTTGCCGCTGACAGCAGGCTTTTTGTGCCGCATAACAGGCTGGCCGCATCCGTCGCCGTCAGGGTCTTCACCGATTACGGGCCAATCCTCGTTCCAAGCCATAGGGTTGAGATGGATTACGCGTCCGTAAGGTCCGCGGTCTTGGAAGTGGAGAAACCAAGACTCACCGGCGGCATTGTCAATCCACGCGCCCTGATGCGGGCCGTTGACCGGTGTGTCGCCCTGCGCCATGACGATGCGCGATTCATAGGGCCCGTATATGTTGCGCGAGCGCAGCACAATCTGCCATCCGTCAACCACGCCGCCTGCCGGGGCGAAAATGTAGTACCACCCGTTGCGTTTGTAGAGTTTCGGCCCCTCGATAGTGTGGTTCACACCGTCGTTGCCGTCAAACACGAGTACCGGCTGCGATATAACCTTTGTCCCGTCACTGTTGAGTTCGCAGATGGTCACGATGCTGTTGAATCGTGAGCGGCTTGCCGCCCACGCGTGGACGAGATACACGCGGCCGTCGTCATCCCACAGGGGGGTAGGGTCAATCATTCCTTTGCCGGCCTTGACGAGTACAGGTTCTGACCATTCTCCGAGCGGGTCGGCTGTCTTGACCATGAAAATGCCGAAATCAGGGTCGCCCCAGTAGATATAATACTCGCCGTCATGGAAACGTATCGACGGAGCCCACACGCCTTTACCGTGGCGCGGTGCCGAGCCATAGAAGTCGGTCGGCGGCACCTCTTTCAGCGCGTAATTTACAATGTCCCAGTTGACGAGGTCGCGGGAATGGAGGATAGGGAGTCCCGGGGCGCATCCGAAACTGGAGGCTGTCATATAGAAGTCGTCGCCCACAGCCACGACATCCGGGTCAGAGTAATCGGCATTGATTACCGGGTTGATATATGTGCCGTCGCCCATGTCGGGTACCCACGCACGGTTGTCACGCGCCTCGGCAATTACTGCCGAAACGACGATAAGAGAGGCGGTTATGAGAAAACGAGACAGTCGCATAAAATAGATTCAATCAAAAAAACAATCTTTCTTACCTTTGGAATTGTACCCTTTAATACGATTAATGTGCTGTGTTCACTTAATGCACGTCAATCTTTGGGAAAAATATGCATTGCGGCGCCGCCACGGGGCATGAGGTCAAATTTCAGTTTGTCCTTGGAGGTCACGGTGCGTGTCTCGCATTTGACATGGGTCTTGGTCTTGACCTTTTCGCCCCCGTCGGTGTATATTTCGGCAGTGTATTTTTTGCCGGAGTCGAGGAAAGACAGGTCGACAGTCTCGGTAGAGCCGTCATTGTTGGTCATCGCTCCGACGAACCATTCGGTACCTTTGCGGCGTGCCATGACGATGCTTTTGCCGGGATAGCCGCTCAGTACACGCGAGTCGTCAAATGTCGTCTGAAGGTCCTCAAACCATTTTATCTCGGGTTCGCCGCCATAGAGTGACGGGTTGTCATACCAGAAGATGGTCTGCAACGGACTGTAGAACACGAGCGATGCGGCAAGCTGGTGGGCATGGGTGTTTTTTAACCGCTTGTCATAATAGCAGATGGTATAGTCGGCCGCGCCGTTGATCATGCGGGTGAACGGAAGGGTGACATTGTGGGTCGCATCGGGAAATTCCTCATTGCCGCAGATGCCCTCTTGGGTCAGAAGGTTGGGATAGGTGCGGGAGAAACCCGAGGGCCGGAACTCGTCGTGGATGTTCATCATCAGCTTGTTGTCGGCAGCCTTGCGCACCATGTCGTGGAGCCAAGTGGCCCAGCGGTGAGAGGCATACTGTACGAAACCCGACTTGACACCGGCCACTCCCCATTGATTGAGCAGCGGGAACAGCTCGTCCATCTGTTTCATCAGGGCATGCTGGTTGACATAGAGCCACAGGCCGACGCCTTTCTCCTTGCCGTAGTCGATGACGCGCTGCATGTCGAGAGCGTCGATGACTTTCGTGGCATCGCCGTCGTGGGAGGTGCAGGGGACGTACCACAGCCAGTCAAAGAGCATGTACCGGATATTGTGGTCGGCGCAGAAGTCGATGTTTTTCATCCCGGCCTCGGTTGTCAGCTTGGTGCAACGCATGATTTTGCCCGGTTGTATCCATGACGTGTCGTCGATTTCGTTGCGCGGATTGAGGTTGAGAACAATGTCGTTGTTTTCGATGAGCTGCCCGGGATTGTCGGCTGTCATGATGATTTTCCACGGGGTGGCATAGTAGGTGACAATATCCACGGGGCTGTACATTACTGATGACAGTGTGCCGGGACGGCCGTCGCGGGCGACAAACTTGGTCAGCGCCCAGTCATCGACATCGGCATCGGTCAGAGCGACCCATCGGTTGCCGGGGAGCTCAAGAGTGAGCGCGCGTTCTACGGGGCGTGTTATCGAGTCAACGGGCGTATAGTCGAAGAATGCCTGCGCCCATTTCTCGCTCCATGCCATTGTTCCCTCGGGAAAAGTATAATCAGTGAGGTCCTCGACAACCTTGTGGAAGATGGCGGCGGGATGCTCGGGGAAAAAATAGCGGAAGGCAAGACCTTCGTTGTAGGCTCTGACTTCGACATCGAGACGGTAGGCCGACTTGTCTTTTCGCGACATGTGGAGCGTGGCCGAATTGTAATTGTCTTTTACGGTTGACCGCTCGCCGTAGAGAGGCGACCATGTGGTGTCGACGGCGGGATTGACTGTCACGCTGTCTACTGTCATTAGATCCATCCAGCACTCGGGTTGCGCGAGGTCGCGTTTGCCGAGGGCCATTTCCCATGACCAATTGTCGATGTCGAGTCCGGCACGGGAGGGCGCAATCAGCTCCTTTCCGTCGCGATTGACGCTGTAGGTCAGCTCTTTCCCGGGTTTTGAGAACGAAATTTGATTGCGCCCGTCAGGAGACGTGACATTCAGTTCAGACGCATGTGATACAATAGAGATTGATATCAGTGACGAGGCCAAAATGGCCTGATTTATCTGTTTTAAATTCATTTGAACTTTATGTTTCTGATATATTCGTTAGTTACAAAATCATTAAGACTGTCAAGTCTCTGTCCATTGATGATTACATTGTCAAATGTCACGTTTTCAACACAGCGGTCTTTATCATATCCGCCAAGCACTGATCGCGATTCGCCATAACCATTGTAGGTTATGTTTCGGAACATAACATTCTCGATACGTTTCCCGGGAGTTTTGTTGTATTTGGGATTATAGATAATCTCGATGTGGAACAGTGCGCCTTCCTGAATGCTCTCGACACGGATGTCTTCAAACGTTATGTCGCGCGCGATATTGTTGTCTCCGATGACTATAGACATGCAACCGTGATAGGGAGGGTCGTCTTCGTCATGTTCAAGAATATCGACATCCTTGATGCTGATGCGCTCTATGACCTCTCCGGTTTCATTATCGGGGTCACCGTGTCCGCCGATGTTTATTGGATGCGCTATGTCGGCCCATAGAACGGCATTACGGATATTGATGTCTGACGATCCGCCTTTCCAGTGCCAACGGTGATTATAAAGAGCGATACAGTCATCGCTGTTGCGCATGAATACATTTTCAATGTCTACATCGCGACAGCACATCATGTCGATTCCGTCGCTCCAGCCTTTGGTGCTGAAGGATTTGATGTTTTTAATCAGGATATTGCTGCTGCCGCCACCGAAAACAGTATAGTGGTCAGGGTTGATGATGGTCACACCGTCGATTTCAACATTTTTTGAATCAGTGATTTCGATACCTCTGATCGGATGGTCAAGGATTCCTCGGCCAAGAATCTTTACATTCTCGGCATTGTCAATAAGTAGTTTGGCTTTTACAACGGCTCCGGGAGCAAGGTATAGCGTAGTGTTGGATTTGATTCTGATCTGATTGTTGGGGAGGTCGTCAGGCTTATGTATGCCCGGTCCGAAGTAAATCACACTGTCACAGGATTCGGTATAGACTCGGGTTTCAACCGGATTTGCAAACAAATGCAGGTTGTGCAGGCGGTCGCCGTCAAACTCTACTGAAAGGTAGCGCGGTTGGTTAAGCTGAAAGGTGATAACATTACCCATTCGGTTATAGGTAATATTGTTTTTCAGAGGTCTGATGTCAACTGATGAGAAATTACCGTTGTTTTTCTTAACCATCACTTCGACCGGCTCGTCCATGTCAAATTGTACCATTGATGCATCTTGTACTCGATCCATGTCGACCTGAACACGGTATTCGTACAGATCTAGCCATTCTCCCCCGATGGTTCTCACTTTAACAGTAAAATCGTCATTGTGATACATGTTGGGGTTGCCCGACGGGTAGACTGACAAAGTTGCCTTTGCCGATAGGGTAATGAGTGAAATCAGCAGAAATGAAGATATTAGTCGGATTAGCTTATGGTTCATGATTCAGAAAACGTGAATTTTAAAATCATTGATTTCATGGTTGTATAATGTTATTTGGTCAGATTCCAGTAAACGACATAACGCTGGCGGTGGAGGTCATAGAGTGGAAGCAGCGAGTCGCCGTCGGGGGTGGTGAATTTCAGCGTCTCACCGTCGCGTCTCACTGTCGCCGGATTGATTGAAGTGGCGATGCCGTCGGGGATGTTATAATTATAGGTATAGTAATCATTGTAAAGTGCGGGATTGGAGAAAGGGGCGGGGGAAGTCATGCCCTCCGTGCCGCGTTCTCCCGCGAGGACTACGGGACCGTAGAGCAATGCTCCGCGCGAGGGGTCATCGGGAGCGGTTTCGACGGTGAGCGACATGGGGTAGGTCACTTCTACCTTGTCACCTTTGCGCCAAGTGCGTTTCAGGTCGATGTAGGAACCGGCGCGGCCATTGTTTTTGACTTTTTTGCCGTTGACCTTGACGACGGGGCGGCCGCTCCATGACGGACAGCGGAGTTTCAAGGTTGCGGAGACAGGGGCTGACGCGTCAATTGTGAGCGACACATTTCCCTCCTCGGGGAAACGGGTGGTCTGTGTCACGGTCATACCCTTGTCGCGCCATGTCAGGGTAGAAGGGATGAAAAGGTTGACGTAAAGCTCGTCGTCATTGTGATAGTAGATTGCCTCGCCATACTTGGCGTTGCTTTCAAAACTGCTGCCCACGCAGCACCAGAACGAATTTTCGGGTGTGGAATAGACCTTGTAGGCTCCGTTGAGCAGCGGGAGAAAGTAGCACACCATTCCGCTCCCGGGGTCCTGTTGCCCGAGGATGTGGTTGTAAAGCGCGCGCTCGTAGTAGTCGGCCACTTTGGGGTCGGCTGTGAGACAGAAAAGATGGCGTGAGAGTTTGAGCATGTTGTAGGTGCAGCATGTCTCGCCTGTGTAGCCGTTGAGGAACTGCGAAAATTTGGAAGTGTCGAAGAAGTGTTCTTTCTGGCTTGAACATCCGGGGGCGAATGTGTGACGGTCAATCATTGTGTGCCAGAAGAACTCCGAGAGGTTGCGCGATGTCTCGTCGCCTGTCAGCTCGTGGTTGCGGATTTCGGCGATGACTTTGGGAATGAAAGTGTTGGTGTGCTTGGTCCCCAAGTCGTCACGCGATTCTTTCAGCGGGTCGATAACGTCGTTGTGATAGAAAAATTCGGCAAGTGTGCGGTATTTCTCGTTTCCGGTGATGGCATAGAGGTTGTAGAATGACTCGTTTATGCCGCCAAACTCGTTGCGGATCATCAGCCGGCGCGTTTCCTCACTGAGCGGGGAGAGTTTGTTCCACGCCCAGTCGCCCATGCGGGTGACAATTTTCAATGCCTCGTCATTGCCTGCGTAGAGGTACTGGTCGATGAGGCCCGAAAACAGTTTGTGGAGTGTGTACCACGGTGCCCACACGCTTTTGCCACGGATGTTGCGGTTGATTAGCTCCTCAGGGAATGCGCTGAGATAGCCGTTGCCGAGCGCGTCCTGCACTTCGGCGAGCGCGGTGGTGACGCTGTCGCCTTTCAGCTTGAATATTTCGCTGCCTGTGGCTGCATACATCAGCGCATAGGCCGACAGGAGGTGTCCTGTGGTGTGGCCGCGCAACTCACAGTCGGGTGATTCCCACCCGCCATACTTCTTGACAGTCATGTAACCCCCTTCACGACCGGCATAGACACCGGCACATGTGCGGAAACTGTGGACGAGACGGTTGACATCAATCGAGGTCATCCATGCCGAGTCTCGTTCCATGTTGTCGCGGAAACGGGAGGGGAGGAGACGCACGTCGGCGAGGTCAAAAGCCTCGGCTTTTAGCGGAACGGATGTCTCTACCGCAAATTTTCCGGCGTGTTGGCCGGGATATGCCGATTGTGCTGCTGACTGAAGGAGTGCCCCGGCCAGCAGTAGTGCAGACAATGTTCGTTTCATCGTTATTTCTCTGTGTGCTTGAATTTTATGAGATTGCCGTGGCGTGAAAATTGTTTTTTCTCACCATTGACGCGAATGTCGGTAGCCGAGGTCTTGTAGTCAACAGTGGCACGGGGTTGGCCGGTGACATGAAGGTTGAGACGGTTGCCTTTTTCAGCCGCGATGACATTGAGTTTGGAAAGCGACGAGAACCGGAGGTCTTTACCGCCGCCGTGACGCAGTGTGCTGCCGTGGCCGATGAAAAAGTCGGTTGCTTTTGCCGGGTCGGTGCCTTCGGGATAAGATACGGCAAGCATGTAGGCGTCGGTATTCCACCCATCGGCATCAATCCACGAGTTGAGATGCATCAGTCGGCCGTCGGCGAGCTGGTTGATGTAAAGATCGGTTGTTTTTCCCTTGTAAGTCATGCGGAGGCCGATCCAGTCCTTTCCTTCTCGGCACTCGATGAGGGGAAGGTCTTTCTGGCTCGCGCTGTCCTTGAGAATAACAGCGGTGACAGCCTTTACACGGTCGGTCTTCTCGGGAAGATGGAATGAGTAGTATTGTTCGGTTCCTTTCAGGTCTTCGGTGGGGCCTTCCTTGATTTCCCAGTATAAGTCCTCGGGATAGTCATGGACGAAGTTGCTGTAGGCGAGTCGGCGCGGATAGAGGGGCCGCACTGCGACAGCCGCGTCGCCCGAAGTGACGTTGAGGTCGAAGCCGCGCTTGACAGCCTCACCGCCCGGATGCCAGAGCCATTCAAAGTGTCCGCTTTCGTGGCTTTTGAGGTCGTCGATAATGAAGATAACGTTGTCAATCCACAGGAAATGACGGAAGTTGCGGCTCAGCCACTGCGACATGGGACCCGTGCCGTCGGCAAGCACATATTTCACGTTGCCGCCGTCGACAAGGTTGCTGACTGTACCGGGGAGCATGGAGCCGTGATACTGCTGGTAGGAGGACTGTCCTTCTCCATTGAACTTGACAACGTTGTGAGCGTCGGACTGGAAGAAGTAGTTGCGGTATTCGGGCTTGCCGTAGCTGCAATTGCCCGCATCTTTCAGGATGTCGACACCTTTGTGGAACAGGATGAAGGAGTTGGCATCGGCATGGGAGTGGTTCCATGTCATGCCGCTCTTGACGGCAAGCATGGTCGCGTCCTTTTCCCAAGAATCGCGCATCGTGGCCCATCCGAAGTCTTTCCACAGGTGGGAAGTGGGCAGATCGGGAGTCGCGGGGGCGTTTTTCAAGTCGGGAGTATAAAGGAATCCCATCGGAAAATGTAGCGGGAAACCTTCGCGGTGCTGTCCCGGCTCGACTTGGCTTGCATACCACAATGTCTCGGGAGACCGGTTGCCCATAGCATAGGCAAGCAGCATCGAGCTTTCGCCTGTCACGTTCTTGTGGCTGTCGCCGAAGTTTATGCTGTAGAGCATGCCGGTGCGCGGATAGGCCACATGGCTGAAGAAAGAGGCGAGCCGGGCCATCTGTGGAATATCTTCGAGTTTTTCGCCGGGATGAGAGTTGAGCCACGCCAATCGCATCAGCAATGCCTCGGTGGTGCCGAAGCTGGCGTAGTTGATGCTTTCATACATTCCGCCGTCGCGGTCAAAAGTCTTGGGCTTGTGCTGAATCACGTCGCCTGCGAAGTCAAACCATTCGGGCAATGCCTCGACAACGGCGCGCGCCCCCTCGGCAGCCTCGGGGACCTCGTTGCTTATCGCAAGGGCAAGCAGTCCGCCCATACCCGCGCATGATGTCCACCAGTTGTGTCCCATCGAGTTGAGGGAGTGGACTCGTGTCTCGGGAGTAATCCAGTCGCCGATGAGCGGCTCGACAGCGAGACGATACATGCCGGTGGCGATTTCCTTGCGCTCGGCGGGAGTGAGAATATCATAGATGGCGTCGTAGGCCACGGCAACCTGAAAGCTGCGGTGGGCCATCTGCAACTCGCTGCGCCATGCCGGGCGGCGGGCAAGCATTTCGGCATCGCCCCATGAGCGGGTTTTGGCGGTTGCAAGGAGACACTCTTTTATTTTGTCGGCATAGCGGCGGTCGCCAGTCATCTGATAGACGAGGGCCGGATATTCGAGTTTGCGCACATCCATGTGTCCCTCGACCTGCGCGTCGGCCACTCTTTTTATCTGTTCCCATGCCCGTTGCATGACGGTGTCGTTTTTCATCGCCTTGCGGGAGGCTTCGACTCTGTCGGGGGTGAAAAGCAGCGACGGGTGCTTTATGCCGCGTGCTGTCGTTGCGAGGCAGGCGGTAAGAACGGTTATGACGACGAGAATATACTTTTTCATTGCATGAGAGTTAATCGGTTATTTAAATACGATGTTGTCGACATGTTCGCCGATATAGATGCGTGCCATGTCGCCGGTTTTGTACCATTTGGGCTTGCCGGGCATATCGTCGGTTATTTTTTCGCCGTTGATGACGAGGTTTTCAAATGTAATGTCGCTCACCTTGCGGTCTTCGTTGTAGCCGCAGATGATTGACATTTCCTCGCCTGTCCCGTTGTAATTGATGTCTTTGAACAGGATGTTTTTTACGCATGTGCCCGGGGCGGCGCAATATTTTTTGTTAAAGAAAATGCGGATGTTGAAAAGCTGTCCCTGACGGAAGTCTTCGATGCGGATGTCATCGAAAGTGATGTCCTTGACCACATTGTTGTCGCCGCAACTGATTGTGAGGCAACCCTGATAGTCAATCTGTTTTTCCTTATGGTCGAGGATGTCGATATTGCGGTACACGATGCCGGAGATGGTGTCGGCGGGAGCGTCGGGACCGATTTCAGTGGCGCTTCCGTGAAGTCCTATCATAATCGGGTGTGCGACATCGGCCCACAGGGTCGAATTTTTCATCTCGATGTTCTTGCATCCTCCGCGGAATCCCTTGCGGGTGGCGTAAACGGTAGAGCAGTCGTCGCTGTTGCGGCAGAAAACATTATTGTAGGTCACATTGTCGCTGGCAAAGACGTTCATGCCGTCACCCCAGCCGTAATAGCTGATTGATTTCACATTGTTGATGCTGACCGAGTCGCTGCCTCCGACCGGAATCTGGGTGACGATGACGCCGTCGGCCTCGATGTTGCGGGAACGCTTGATGTAGATGCCTTCGCCGCGTCCGCGGGGATGGATTTCGCCGCGTCCGAAGAAACGGATGTCACTCGCGCCCTCGGTCTTGAAAGAGCCGCAGACGCGGGCGCCGCCGTCGACATAGACAGTCGTGCCTGACGGTATCAGGAGGCTGTCGCCGGGAAGGTTGTGTACACCCGGGGCAAAGTAGAGGACAGGGGTCTTGGCCGGGTTGAACTTGGCCAAAGGAGCCTCGGGCGACTTGGCCGCGAGACGTGTATAGTTAGCCGCCTTTTTCAGATTGGCGGGACGGTTGGTGTCAAGTGGATTGGCAAAAAGATGCAGATTGTGGAAGATGTCGCCGTTGACCTCGACCGAGAGGTTGCGGGGACGGTCGAGCGTGAATGTCAGGGTATCGCCATTCACGCCGGGCGTAATATCATAGGAGAGGGGACGGATGCGGGCCGAATTTACCTGTTTGCGCTTGCTGATCACTCTGACGTCGACGGTGCCGTCCATGTCAAAGTAGGCCATCGAGGCTGTCTCGACATTGTGTTTGATGCCGCGCACCTCGTCGACTTTGACCGGGTACACGGCCACGGGAAGCCATGAGCCGTCTCCCTGTCTCACTTCGACAGCGAAATCATCGGTTTTGGTTTCGACTCCGTCTCCGGCAGGATAGGTTACAATGGCGGCAGAGGCTCCGAATGCCATTGCCGATGCAAAAAGTGATGTAAACAGTTTCATCGTGGGCGAAATAGGTAAAAAAAGCACACGGATTCACGTTTCTTTCAATGTTTTGACGTTGAATATCTTAACAAGTCGCGCGAATCCGTGTGCAGTAATCAGGTTTAGTGCAAAATTAGTGAAAAAAGTTAAATTAACCTAATGATACATGGGTAATTAGCGATAGAGCATCAGAGTGCCCCATCCGAGCTGGTCGAATGCGCCTGAATTGCCGCCATACCGGCTGTCGCCGGATCCGCCTTCGGGACGCATTTTGTCAGCGGCCTGCTTGGCGTATTTATAGCCTTCGCTGAGACCTTTGACATGGGCATAGTGGTTATAGTAGATTTCCCAACCGGTGCGGAGATTGCCGCGGCCGTTATCGTCGGCGGCTTCAGTGTGGTGCTGGCCGTGTTTTTTGTCCTTGCACGAGCAATCTTCGCAGTAGCTGTATTCTTGGAAGGGGATGGGTTTTCCGTTGAGAATCCAGCTGCCGTTCTGATTGAGCCGGTCGTTGCCGTTGCGCAGGTTGAAAAGAGCCACATATTCTCCCATAGCCATGAGTGCGTTGTCATTGGCCGCGAAGAAGTCGAGCTGGGGAACTTCGGGGTTGCACTGGTAGAGGGTGTAGGCCATCTGTGCGAGGTTGGCGGCGACGGCGGTCGACATCATTGCGTGGCCTTGGTCACGTCCGCTCTCCTGATTCTGACCGATGCGCTCGCCTGACAGTTCGTCGGTGTGGTAAGCCTGAATGAGCTTGCGGATGCATCCGTTGCCTTCGCCGGTGTAGAAGTAGTTGACGATGTAGTTGACCATGTCGTCATCCTCGGTCAGCACGCCGATTGCGAGGTAGGAACACATCGACACGAGGTCCCAGTTGGACCAGTAGTGGTCGGGACAGGTGCCTGCGTGAGTGGTCATGAAGTTATAGTTCTTGGAGGCGAATACATCTACCATCCATTTCTTGAATGCGTTGAAGTCGGTCTCGCTCCATCCCTCGTAGTCGCGGAGGATTTCACCGGCGTTGGCAAATGTATAGCCTTGGGCACCGGCGGCAAGCATCTGGTTCTGGTCACGGGAAGTGATACCCTTGCAGACACGCACCCAGTCGTTGCAGACCTTCACGGCTGTCTCGGCATAATCGTTGTCGCCTGTGAGTTTCCACAGCAGGGCGAGCTGATAGGCGGCTGCGGCATCGCGCATGGCCTCGGCGTAGTGTTCCTTGTTGTCGGGGGTAATACCGTTGCCGTCACCGCGCACAATCCATTCGAGGGGTGATGCTTTGTAGCCTTTCTGTGCATAAGGACTGGCCTTGAGCATTTCAAATTCCTGTTTCACAGGGTCGGGGGCGGTGCCGTTGTCGAGGCTTGCCTTGACGCGGTCAAAGTCGGCCTGATTCCACATGGCGCAGGGGTGGTCGTAGACATACACACCTTCAACAGGTTTCTCGATATTGTCGAGCGAGAGGTCGACATCGCCAAACTTGTTCTCGCGGCACGAGGTAGTAGCGGTGATGGCCAGCATTGCCATGCCTGCTACAATCATTTTATTGATATTCATGGTGATGAGTTGCTTTAGTCATTAATGCCTCTGCCGTTGTCGTCTGCCGTGGCATTTTACAGCGGCAGAGGCTGTGGTTAAATTTATTTTATCACTTCGTAAGTTACACCGTCAACATCCTTGACAAACTTTTCAAGGTCAGAGATAGACTTGAATGTCTGTATCCAGTAAACTTTGTAAGTACCGCCGTTGGGGAGTTTCTCGATGTCGGCATACTTGAATGTCAGGGTGTTGAATGTTGCTACCGAGGTGGTCGGGAGCAATCCGCCGTTCTGGAACTTCTGCTCGGTAAGGCTGTAGATGAACACATGGGAGCCGTCGGAGCACTTGTAGTCGTGCAGCCACTTGTTGTTGGTTCCGTTGAGACCGCCGCTGAAACCTGTGCCTTCACAGTTGCCGCCGTTGGCGTCAAGAGTGATGTTGCGCTTGGTCACGGTGTCATACTTGTCAATCACATCTTCCATCTTGACAGCGAATATCGGGTATTCGCCTGCATGGAGATAGGTCTTTGGAGCCCAGCACTTGAAGTCCTGACGTGCCTTGCCTGTGCTCGGCGCGAGGTCGATTTCAAGATAGCCGTCATGCCATGTGCTGGTTCCGTTGGTGCCATACCATGTGTAGTTGTTTTCGTCATGATAGAGCTCGCGCACGAGACCGGCGGCAAGGTTGAGGGTTACCGATGAGGTGTAACCTGTCTCGGGACACTTGGCAGTGATGGTGAACCGGCCGAATTCTCCGGTAGTGTTGAATGTAACTACTCCGTTGTTGACGGTGGCGATAGCGTCGTCACTTGATGACCACTCGATGAGCGACAATGTGCAGTCAGCGGGATAAGTAGTGAAGCCGAGGTTGAGGCGACCCTCGTTGATAGCGCAGTTGTAACCGTTGTCAACGCTGAATGTCTGGTCGATGTCGACCTTTTCGGGAGTGACAATCTGGTTGACATAGATGACCTTGGACGCGGTCAGCCCTGTTCCGTCAAGAGCCTTGGCCGTGATGGTCACGGGGGCGTGGTTGTTGGGGTTGGCGACACCGGTCACGAGACCTTTGGCATCGACGGTGGCGATTGATTCGTCGCTCGAAGTCCACTCTACGGTGCGATAAGTGGAGTTGTCGGGGATGATGGTGACACTCATCTGCAGTGTCTCGCCGGCATATACCTCGTCGGCATCAGATGAGATGTTGACGGCGGTTGCCGGGATAACCTGATCGCTGACAGTTACTTTGATGCTGCTTGCGATGCCCGATGCTGCGTAGAACGGATCGGGGGCGACCTGAACGATCGAGTAGCCGACACCCTCGCCGCTGACGGCTGTGATGTTGCCTTCGGCATCGACCGAGACAATTTCGGGGTTGGATGATGTCCACACTACGCCGCTCGACGTGATGTTGTCAGGGCCGATGGTGTATTGCAGTTTCACAGTCTCGCCTTTCAGGAGGGGGAGAGTCTCGACATCGTTAAGGTCAGTATAGACGAGCTTCTGAAGTTCTTGAGGAACAATCAGCTCGATTTCACCGGGATAGGTGACCTCGTCGAGATCGCCGTGGGTGACGGCATCGTCGCTACATGAGGTGACAGCCATCAGCGCGATGAATCCGGGAAAAATTATCTTGTTGAATTTCATTGTTGTTCTTATTTATAGTTAATCCTACAACTTGAATTTACCAGCCCGGGTTCTGACCGAGTGCGGGGTTGAGCTGACGCTGGTCCGAGGGCAGGGGATAGAGATAGAGTTTGGGATTGTTTTTCCAAGCGTCGCGGTCGCCGTAGAGAATCAGGCATCCTTCGTCGTCGACATTGGTGGTCTGCCATGATGCCTCATACTGGGTTCCTTTGATTTTTACACCGAGCATGTCCATCGACATTTCGTCGGGGGCGGTGGCCCAGCGCTTGAGGTCGTCAAAGCGGAAGGATTCAAGGAAGAACTCGACTGTGCGCTCGCGGCGGATTTCCTCACGCATCGACAGGCCGTTGGCGTTGACAAAGGCGTTGGTCAGCTTGGGCATGTTGGGGTTCACGCGGTTGCGGACGAGGTTGAGTGACAGGTTGAGGTCGTCGTCGCTGATCTGGTTGTCAAGCTCATAGGCGGCCTCGGCATAGTTGAGAAGGACCTCGGCGTAACGGATGAACGGGTAGTCGTAGCTCTCATAGTAGTCGGCTACTTCGCGCTCGGCAGCCCATTTCCAGATGTGGTAGCCGCTGCCGCCGCCACCTGCGAATGTAAAGCAGTCTTCAAGGTCTTGGTCGTTCCATGATTTGCGGGGATGAGAGTTGTTGTCCCAGTATTTCTGACCCGGTTTCAGCAGGGTGGTGGTCATGCGGTTGTCACGGTTGGTGAACTCGCTGACCATGCGGTCATATCCTTG
The DNA here is from genome assembly GCA_947176615.1 of uncultured Porphyromonadaceae bacterium. Classification (GTDB taxonomy): domain Bacteria; phylum Bacteroidota; class Bacteroidia; order Bacteroidales; family Muribaculaceae; genus Duncaniella. Next base: position 6,233 of record CAMWRO010000012.1, on the reverse strand, counting down.
GAAACGGCTTGATTTCTCGATGGGGAGACCGTCGTCACAGAGGTACATGTTGGCGAGCTTGCGGGTTGCCATGTAGACGTTGCCCGAGATGTGGAGCGCGTGGGTGATATTCTGGGCAAACTTGTCGCCGAGGCGGCGGCGGTTGGCGAGAATATACTCGGTGTTGTCCTTCTTGGTGAGTCCGGCGGGGTTGCACTGCTCGTCTTCGAGGATGAACATGTAGCGGTAGCTGTCGTTGCCGAGCTGGGCGTTATAGAAAAGGCTGAACTTGCCGGCATCGATGGCCTTGCGGGCAGCATCGCGGGCCTGCTGGAGCAGTTCCTTGGCGCGGGGGTGGGTTACCTGCGAGTCCTTGCCACCTTCGTGGAATTTCTGCCAAGTGCCTTCATAAAGGGCGATGCGGGACAGGAGCGCCCACGCGGCAGTCTTGCACAGACGGCCCGATTCAGTCGGGGTGTCGGGGAGGTCTTCGGCTGCTTCCCACAGGTCCTTGATGCACTGGTCGATGACGTCGCCGCGGTCGTCGCGTGAGCCGTAAAGGGCTTCCGAGTCAAGGTCGAGCGGTTCGGTCAGCAGGATGACGTTGCCATAGTTCTGAACGAGTTCAAAGTGACACATGGCGCGGAAGAACTTGGCCTCGGCCACGGGGACTTTGATGGCGTCCTGATTGCCGAATCCGGGGGCGTTTTTCAGCAGCAGGTTGCAGTAGAAGATGCGCTTGTAGTTGGTGCCGTAGGTGCCGTCGCTTGCGGGAACCACGTTGGTTCCTTGGCTGACTGCGTTGACGTTTTGTCCGGCAAGGAGGTCGCCACGGTAGTCGCTGTGGGCGTTGTCGCCCACGCCGCGGTCGAGACCGGGTACCCAGCTATAGAACTGGTTGGCATAAAGCTGGAAGTTTTCGGCTGTGTTCCAGACCATGTTGTCGCCCATGTTGGCCTTGGGGTCGAGGTCGAGACACGAGGTCGACACGAGTCCTGCGAGCGCGATGCTTCCGGCAATGATATATGATTTGAGTTTCATGATTGATTCTTGTTTTTTAATTGGAAAATCTAAACTTTAAATCTCAACTGTTTAGAATGTCAGATTCAGGCCGAATGTCCAGTTGCGGGTGAAGGGGTAACGTGATGTGCCGCCGCCGCCGCGCTTTGCCTCGGGGTCCCATCCGTCTTTCAGCTTGGTGGTCTCCCAAAGGTCGGATCCCGAAACATAGACACGCACACCTGAAAGGCATTTGGTCGCTGTGAGCCACTGGGAGGGGAGCGAGTAACCCAAGGTTATGTTCTTCAGTCGCAGATAGCGGCCGTCTTGGGCGGTGAGCGATGATGCCTGATAGTTGTAGTTGTTGATACCGCCGTCGGTGGTATAGGGGTTGTAGTAGTTGTCAGGTGTCTCGGGACTCCATACGTTGCCGATTGACGCGCGGCCGGTGTTGGTGTAAAGGGCGCGGAACGGAACAGTCTGGTTGTCGATGTCGCGGTAGATGAAACGGTTGGCCGCGCCTTGGAAAATGACGCTCAGGTCAAGACCCTTCCAGCTTGCGCCGAAATTGAACGAGTAGGAGATTTCGGGCGAGTCGCTGCCGAGGTAGATGTAGTCTTTCTCGTCAAGGACGCCGTCGCCGTTTTCGTCGCAGTACATGTTGTCGCCCACGCGGAGATTCTGAGGCATGCCGATGCCGTTTCCGTCATAGTATTTGGTCAGGTAGGCGTTGAGCATTTCTTCATTGGCAATCTTGCCGCCGTAGCGGAGACCGAAGATTGAATAGAGCGGGTAACCCTGCTGGGTGGCGCGGTAGCCGCTTGAGAGGATGTTGGTGCCTCCGAAGTCGGTCAGTTCGTTGCGGGCGAATGTAAGGGTTCCGCCGACATGCCAGCGCACGTCACCGGCGCGGCCGTTGTAGGTCAGCTGTCCTTCATAACCCCAGCCTTTGAACTTGCCGGCGTTGGCGCTCGGGGCCTTGTCGCCGAGGGTGGCGGGATAGGTCACGGCAACGAGCATGTTGTCATTGTGTTTCTCGAAGTAGTCGAGCTGTCCGGTGATTGAACCGTTGAGCAGCGAGAAGTCGAGACCGACGTTGAAATTCTTGATGCGTTCCCAGTGGCGCGATGTCGATGCAAACTCGCCGTTGGTGGTGATTGTGGTCACCTTGTTGTTGCCGAGATATGCGCCGCTGTTGGAGTTGAAGTTGTAAAGCTGGACGCCGTCATATCGTCCGATGCCGCTCTGGTTACCCATTTCGGCGTAAGATGCACGGATTTTCAGGTTGGACAGCCATGTGAGGTCGCGGAGGAAGGCTTCCTGACTGATGCGCCAGCCTGCCGACACGCCGTAGAAGAATTCCCAGCGGTTTTCGGGCTGGAATTTTGAAGAACCGTCGTAACGTCCGTTGAATTCGAGCAGATAACGTCCGTCGAAGTCATAGTTGAAACGTCCGAAGTAGGAAAGGTTGGATTCCTGCCAGCGGTTAACGCTGTTGAGGGTGATTTCGCCCGCGCCGTTGACAATTTCGAGTCCGTCCTGAATTTCCTTGGCGTTTACGCCAAACTGACGGAAGTCCTTGAACTCGTACTGGACACCGAGCATGAGGCTCAGATTGTGTTTCTGGGCAAAGGTGCGGGTGGCGTTCAGGTAGCCGGTGGCACTATAAAAGTCAGTGCGCGACGAGGTCGAGCGCGAGTAGGTGTTCTCGGGCAGAGACTCGTTGGTCGAGATGGCTTTTGTGCCTGTATAATTATAGAATGTGATAGCGTTCTGGTAGATGTCGCGCCATGCGCTTGAGGTGTTATAACCGAGGTTGACGTTGGCGGTCAGCCAGTCGGTAATATCCACGTTCAAGGTTTCGCTGATGTTGATTGCGCTGACAGTGAGCTTGTTGTCACCGCCTTCCTCGACTTTGGCCACCGGCGAGCCCCATGTGCCCCATGCATAGGGTTGTCCCTTGAGGTTGCGCATCGGCAGACCGGGCATGGGGAGATTCACTGTCAGAGCGGCGCCGATCATGGTGGGGACTACCTGCTCCTGACGGTTGTAGGCCACGACGCTTTCGAGACGCACGCGCTTGGAGAACTGATACTGGTTGTTGAAGCGGATGTTGAATCGCTGGTTGTTGTTCTTGCCAAACTGGAGGGTTGAGCCGTCATACATGTATGCGCCTGATACACGGTATTTTGACTGCTCGGTGCCGCCGCTGACACTGAGGTTGTGTTCGGTTGACCAAGCATCGCCGAAGAGACCCTGCATCCAGTTGACTTCGTCGTCAAACACGAAGTCGGCGACATCGGTAAACGCTCCGTTGCCGAAGGGGCTGGGGGAGTGTTCGAGGTCAATGTAACCGCCCTTGTATTTCTGAGCAAGCTGTGCGTAGGTGTACCACGGGTTGCCGGTGTTGTTGTCGTTGCGGAGCACGGTTTCGAGACCCTGCATCCACTCGTCCATCTCCATCAGCTCGGGCATCATACCCGGGCGGCGCAGTGTCGCAGTTCCGTTATATTCGACTTTCACCTTGCCGGCCGCACCTTTTTTAGTGGTGATGAGGACGACACCGCCGGCGGCACGGCTACCGTAGATGGCGGCGGCACCGTCTTTGAGGAAGTTGATTGATTCGATATCGTTGCTGTTGAGCAGTCGCATATCGTTGACGCTTTCCGATGCCACACCGTCGATGATGATGAGCGGCTCGGCACTGTTGATAGAAGATGAACCGCGCAGGCTCATGCCCCAAGACTCGTCACCGGGGGCCGATGATGAACGGGTGATGATTACGCCCGGGACCTGACCCTGAAGCGCCTGAAGGGGTGATGAAAGGTTGCCTTTTTCCTTGAATGCGGCAGCGTCGACAACTGACACGGCTCCGGTCAGTGTCTCTTTCTTGGCTGTACCGAAACCGACGACAACCACGTCGCTCAGGACTTCCGAGTCCTCCTGCATGGTGATAGTCATGCCGTTGGCTGCCTTTACCTCTGCGGGTTTGTATCCCACATAGGAAACCACGAGGGTTGCACCGGGTGCTGCCTTGATTGTGAAATTGCCGTCAAGGTCACAGGCTACCGCCTCTTTTGTGCCTTTCACGGTCACGGTTGCTCCAATCATTGGTTCACCGGTGTTGTCCACTACCTGTCCCGAGATGGAACCGGCTGTCTGGTGGGTCGACTGGGCGACCGCAGTTGCCGGACATCCCACAAGCATGGACGTTGCGAGTGACAGCGAGGCTACTCCTCCTGTCATGATTTTTAAAAATCTCTTTCGCATAAATGTTACTGTGGATTTAGGTTATTATTTAAGGGATTAATTCACTCAGTTTCATTGTGCAATATTCTCTAAACAGATAGTTGCGGTTATATCACCATCGCCATATACTCTCTGACATCACGCCGCCCCATGCGCAGGTGGTTTTCGACAGTGCGTGTCGACAGTGACAGGCGTGTGGAAATATCGGCGATAGATTTCTCGAAATATCGGGACATTACATATATTATACGTCGCTGGCGCGGCAACCGCTCAACGCGTGAACGTTCCATGACGGCAATATCGCGCGCGCTGACTTCGGCCTCTACATCGGTTGAATACAGCAATGAGTTTTCACGCAGATATTCCTTGACCGCACCTGTGCGGTAGGCGTGGCGAAGGTAATCGTTTACGATGTTGCGCGCGATAGTGTAGACAAGCGATGTGATGGTATCGGCAGTCAGCTCCTTGTCATACTCAAGAAGTTTCAGATATACATCCTGCGTAAGATTCTCAGCCTCGCAGATGTCGTTGACGCGCTGGCCGATGAATCGCTCAATCTTGTTGTGGGTAGCCATGTAGCAGTCTGAAATCAGTCTGTTGCGTGAGGATGAAAAGTTTTCCATGACTTGGTAAAGAGGTGTGAATAGTTAATGGTGATAATCTGAGTCGCTCACCCCTTGAGAGGCGATTGACACGATGCAAAATTATCGCCATTTTCTTGCCAAGACAACTTTTTATCCCCTTGTTCTATCTCATTTTATTAATGTGGATATGTGATGGTATAATATTTTGATATATAATTATTTAAGAAATTGAGATTAATTGTGTCATAATAATTTGAGACTATTTGATGTTGTGCGCAGGGGTGGAAATGTTAACTGTAGCAGCTTTTTGCACGTCGGCGTATCCGATGCCTTCCGGGGCAAATTACAGCAAGATACAGATGCGTTATGACACAAAAATTGTAGTTTGGGATTCATGTCGATTAGTATATTCCTCAATTATAGTTGTTATAAGCAGTGACAATTCTGAAAAAGTGGGGACGTGAGTGACCCGACGGAGAGAAATGATTGGTTGCAACGCCACATCATCAGCCACCCGTTTACCGTTGTTGTTTTATATATTCGTTGGGGGTGATGCCGGTCAGTTTCTTGAAATGGCGGAAGAATGACGCACGCGAGCTGAACCCGCACATTTCACTCATGGCGGTGAGCGTGTATCGTTCATTGCCTCCCGCGTCTATAAGAATCTTGAATTCCTTGACACGGTATTCGTTGACATAGTCATAATAGCTCTTGTCCAGATACTGATTGAACAGAAATGACAGAGAGTGCTGGCTGACCCCGAGTGTCACCGCGAGATCAGCGATTTTAAGGTCAGGATTGGTGTAGGGGCGGTTTTCTTTCATCAGCCGGTCAAGGCGTGATAGCATGCGGCGACATTCCTCATTGCTGACACGGGTTGTTTTGTATTTCTCTTTTTCAGCAGCCTCCGTGTTCTGGTCCGCGGACACAGGGCCGTCCTCTCGGGCCGAAGTCATTTTTTTCAAGGTGTGTTTGTGACGTATCCACAGGTATATGGCTGCACCGCTGACAACAATCAGCATCAACCCCATTATCAACAGCGGATAATTGGTCGCCCGTTCTATTGAAAATGATGTTGTCGTCTCGGTATCGGGCGCGCCGGTGTAGCGCAAATGGAATTTATAGTTGCCCGGTGACAGGTCGAAATAGTTTATTTCCGACTTCCCGACGATTGATTTCCACTCTTTGTCCACACCGTCGAGCCGATATTCGTAAACGGCCTGTTCAGGCGATGTATAAATCAGGTCAGAGACTTGAAATGTGATATTGCGGTGGTCACCGGTCAGTTTCGCGACCTCGACGGGGAACCCGTCGACACGCCCCCCCCGGCCGCGCCGGTGGCCGGCCCAGACACAAGTTCCCTTGGACAAAAACAGTGGAGTATAAACAAAAGACGCTGACGACCAGAAGGGACGGGTATAT